>JANMJJ010000172.1:0-11997 GCA_031371325.1 Akkermansiaceae bacterium
GGCTCCTCGGGGACTTCGTTTGGGGGCTTGGTCTTTTTGCCAAGCAGATTGAAATAGAATCGCGATCTAGCAGTTGGCTTGTGGGGCTTGGGAATTCATCCGGTGACACATGTCTGAATCAGGCCGATCCGCGTTTTGTTAATGTTCCGTGATGCGGTGGCGCAGGAACATCTTTGGATTAGTCCCAATCGGCACGCTGAAGATATGCTGCGGGGCGGTACCGGTATCGGGGATGGGAAACCATTGGATCAGATTGGTGCTGGATTCCGCTTCGCAGGTGATGCAGCCCAGGATGGCTGGGTGAAGGAGGAGACTAGGTTTCCTCCAATGAGCACGGCGGGCGGGGTTTGCAGGCTGGCTCCGCTGTTCGAGTTCAGGCCGAAGGCGAATTCGATGAGGTTCGCAAGGCCGTCATGGTCCGGGTCCGCCGTGTTCGCGCCGTTTCCGCTGTTGGCGGCGCTGCCGAAGTAGAGTATGCGCCAGTCCTCCAGGGGATCCTTGATGATGATGGTGAAGGTCTGCGGGGCACTGGTGTCGATGCCGCCATTGGCGGTGCCGCCGTTGTCCTCGGCGGTCACGGTGACGATGGCGGTGCCGGCGGTGCTGCCGGGAGTGAAGGTAAGGGTGTCGTCCAGTTCATGCCGAAGTCGATGGAGGTGTAGACTCGTCCGCCATACGCTGTTGCGGCAAGTTTGCTGCCATCGGCAGAACGAGTGATGCATTGCAGCGACCCCAGATTGGATGCGCGTGCTGTCCAACTGACGCCGTAGTCGGTGGACGTGTAAACTTGCCAGTGGCACTGACGGCGCAGCCGAAGGCTTGGGGCGTGACCGCCTGGCTGGCGGTGGTGTCCTGATTGGTGAAGTTGAGCTGACCTACCACAGTTGTGGCGTCCATGTTCGTGGTGAACACTTGGATTCCTCAATGATCCCGCGTCAGACAAAAGCTCAAATGAAGCCGCGGCTCCGATGGTATTGGCCTCATTTTCGCTTGTCGGCGGGAGATGAATTACCCAGCGTATTCATGTTCACATGATTACCCGTCTATTTTCAGCCGCGCTGCGTGGGGTCGATGCTCAGGAAGTCGAAGTGGAGGTCAACGCCCGTGGCGCGGACAAGCCGATCGTCGTCATCGTCGGCCTGCCGGATGCTGCGGTTAGGGAATCCTCGCAGCGGGTGATTTCCGCCATCGGGGCGTCCGCGCTCTATCTGGATGACGGGATCAAGACGGTGAACCTCGCGCCCGCAGATTTGAAAAAGGAAGGCCCGTCATTCGACTTGCCGATCGCCCTGGCGATGATCGCGGCGAGCGGGACCAAGCCATTCAACGCGGAGGACTGCTGCGTGGTTGGCGAGCTGGGACTCGATGGCACAGTGCGGCCGGTGAAAGGGGTTCTATCCATCGCGCTGGAAGCGAAAAGCCGTGGGCGAAGCCGCCTGTTCGTGCCCGAGGCCAACGCGGCGGAAGCGGCGGTGATCGAAGGGATCGAGGTCTATCCGATCCGCAATCTGAAACAGGCCTGGGACTTCCTCAACGGCGACATCATCATCCCGCCCTTCAATCTCGACCGGCGGGCGTTCTTCAATTCCCACTGCTCCTACGAGGTGGATTTCGACGAGGTGAAAGGCCAGCACCACGTCAAGCGCGCCCTCGAAGTGGCGGCGGCGGGCTCGCATAATTTGCTGATGGTCGGACCTCCGGGCACCGGGAAATCCATGCTCGCCAAACGCATGCCGACGATCATGCCTGACATGACCGAAGAGGATGCCATCGAAACGACGAAGATCCACTCGATCACCGGGCTGCTGGATTCGAAGGTTTCCTTTCTAACGACCCGGCCGTACCGCGCGCCCCATCACACGATCTCGGATGCGGGTCTGCTCGGTGGCGGGACCAATCCCGGTCCGGGCGAGGTGTCGCTGGCGCACCACGGCGTGTTGTTCCTAGACGAGCTTCCCGAGTTCCGGCGGCAGACCCTGGAGGTCCTCCGGCAGCCGTTGGAAGACCGGCATGTGACCATTTCCCGCGCCGCAGGATCGCTGACGTTTCCCGCGAATTTCATGCTGGTGGCGGCGATGAACCCCTGCCCGTGCGGCTATTATGGCGATTCGAAACGGGAATGCCGTTGCGCGCCGCGGCAGATCGAGACCTATCGCCAGCGAATTTCCGGGCCTCTGCTGGATCGGATCGACTTGCATGTCGAGGTGCCGATCGTCGATTTCCGAGAGCTATCCTCTAACACCAACAGCGGCGAGTCCTCCGCCACGATCCGCCAGCGCGTCGTCGCCGCACGTGGGATCCAGTTGGAGCGCTTCCGGAAATTTTCCAACTCGACCAACGCCGCCATGGGTTCGCGCCAAGTTAGACAACACTGCCAGCTCAACACCGAAGCCAGCGGCTATCTCGAACACGCGATGGAGGAAATGAACTTCTCCGCCCGCGCCCACGACCGGATCCTCAAAGTCGCCCGCACGCTCGCCGATCTAGCGGGAGCCCCTGATATCCGGCCGAATGACATTCTTGAGGCGATCCAATATCGCTCGTTGGACCGCAAGCTGTTCAGTTGAAACCGCCATGAAAATCATCCCCGCCATTTTCGAGGATCGCGAAATCTGCCGCCTCTCCGATGGGACGACTGAAAAAACATCCTCACCAACCTCATCCATCAGGAATGGAGCGGAGGCAGTGTGAAAGTCCACAAGGATTTGAAAGGGCTTGAAACCCAGAACCTGCGCGACCCCATGAGCGAGGCCGAGCGCATCTTCACCGCTCTCGCCGAACGTTCCACCCGCCAGATTGCCGAAACCACTGCCCTTGAGGAGGGTCGATCTCCAGGCGACCCGCTTCAATTCCGGTTCCAAGGCCCTCCAAATTTTCCCGGTAGCCGCAAATCATTGGTTTACGAAATTGACACCTTTGTGAAGCTGAGGCAGGTTTCAGGCATGGGAACCAAATACCCCAACGCCGAAGAAAACCCCGGGACATCACCAGTGGTT
Source organism: Akkermansiaceae bacterium (assembly GCA_031371325.1). Classification (GTDB taxonomy): domain Bacteria; phylum Verrucomicrobiota; class Verrucomicrobiia; order Verrucomicrobiales; family Akkermansiaceae; genus Luteolibacter. The sequence continues at coordinate 2,997 of JANMJJ010000172.1, forward strand.
CGGGATTTCGAAGCCACCTACCGCGTTGGCAGCATGGATCTCGCGCCGGCCGTGGCGGACATCATCAACCGCCATGACCTGCTCGAAGCGGTCCGGCTGATCTCCGCCACCGTGCAGGAGCAACTCGCCCTCGCTGCGAAACCCCGGGCGAAGTATGCCAGCGCGATCATGCGCGGCCTGCTCGCCCGCGAGGAACTCAAGCAGGCGGAAGGCGGCAGCTACTCGGCGGAGGAAACGCGGCTGTTGCTCGGGATTTCCAAAGCCGCGGTGCTCAAGCGCTATCAGAAAGGCCAGCTTATCGGCTGGCGGGAAGCGAGCCAGAACGCGGTGCGTTTCCCGGCTTGGCAATTCCTTGGAGACAATGTCCTGCCGGGATTGCCCGAGGTGCTGGCGATCTTCGCGGAGGCAGATTGGGTGGATGACTGGACTCGGATCGTGTTTTTCCTGAACTCGCGCCACAGTCTAGCAGGCAAGCGTCCGCTCGACATCTTGCGGGAGGGAGATACCAAACGGGTTTGTGGTTACGCACGTTCGTCCCTTGATTGATGCCGCACTCGCGCCCCATCCGCCTGCCGGCAGCCGATTACGATCTGACGCCGTTGCCGGTTTCCGAACTCGCCACACTGGAGGCGATTCGCGTTCACAGTGCGCAATTTCCGGCGATTTCATTCAGGCTGAACCCCGACCATCGTTTCTCGCATCCGACTGCGCCGGGTGGTCTGCTCTACCTAGGAGAGGATCTTGAAACATGCCTTTGGGAATGTTTTGGAGACGCAATCCTCGACAAGGGATCGGAAATCACCCGCGCGCTCTGGCAATCACGAAGGGTGAGCCGGATCACCTTCGCGCGCCCTCCGAACCTCTGCGACCTAACCATCCTGTCAGTCCGCCGGACGCTCGGCCTGGACCTGAGCGCCATGAAGCATACCGAACTCGACGTGCCTCAAGCCTGGGGCCTAGCGATCCAGAATCACCCGGACGCAGTGGATGGACTGCGCTACTTCAGCCGCTTCACCGGGAATCCATGCGTCGTGTTGTTCGAGCGCCCGGGTCTCGCGTCGCAACTCCGGGAAATACTCGTTTCGTCGCTTGCGGAACTGGACACGGCGGACGATTTCCTCGATGCCAACGCCATCGCCCTTGTCTGACCTTCCCGTGACCGCCTCCACCCTCAAAGCCTGCGTGCTAGCAGCCCGTCCGAAAACCCTGCCCGCCGCCATCGTGCCGGTGTGGGCGGGATGCGTGCTGGCATGGAAACTCAGCGGAAATTTCAATCTCCTGCTCGCGCTCTGCACGCTCGGCGGGTCAATCGCGATTCAAATCGCCACGAATTTTTTCAACGACGCGATCGATGCTAACAAAGGCGCGGACACCGAGCGCCGACTCGGCCCGACGCGGGTAACCGCCTCAGGCATGATGAAATCCAAAACCGTGATGCAGCTCGCCACCGTGTTTCTCGGACTCGCGGTCGCCTGCGGCGTGGTAATCTATCAGGCCCGCGGCTGGCCGATCATCGTCATCGGCATTCCCTCGCTGTTCCTCGCTTACGGCTACACCGGCGGGCCATTCCCACTGGCGTATCGCGGGCTGGGGGAAATTTTTGTGATCGCATTCTTCGGTCTGGTCGCCGTGACGGGCACGGTGTTCGTCCAGACCGGTGAATGGCCACGAGAAGCACTTCTGCTAGGGCTGCAAATCGGCCTGCTGTCGGCAATCCTCATTTCCATCAACAACCTGCGCGACCGGGAGGAAGACGCCTCCACCGGCAAGCGCACACTGGCCGTTAGGTTCGGCCCGAAAGTCGCCGTGGCGGTGATCTGGGTGGAGGTGAAAGTGGCGGTGTTTTCCGGTCTCGCTTGGATCGCCTTCGGTCAACCGCCGCTGGCTATCGCGGGAGCGCCGGTTTTTCTGATAGGCCTGCGGATCATCTGGGGCGTGCTGACATTTCCACCGGGTCCGGCGTTCAACCGCTTGCTGGCGTTAGGCGGCGTGCAGTTGATTTTATTCGCCGCCGCCTTTCATTTCGCCGCCGTCATGGCCCACTGATTCAGCGGCCTGCGGCGAGCGCTTGCAACTGGAGCATCACCCCGGGGACAAGAAAGCTGATGCCGAACACTGCTGGTAGAAGCAGCACGACCAAGAAGCTAGAACCGAAGCTCCAGGCCCGTCCGCATTTCCGGCACAGCCGCCGCATTTTCCAATGCAAGAGCAGGACCACGAGACCATACGCGATGCATCCGGGAACAAGCGTGTCCGCATTGAAATTCATCCGCCCGAGGTTTCTTTCGAGGAAGCAAACAAAGCCAAATAGGAAATGGTATAGTATATCTAACATTCCATCATTTCCTAGAGGGTTCCGCACCCGCTGCCGACCTCACGACTTCGATGAACTTCGCGGCGGGCAGGCGGGTGACCGAATTGTCGGCTTTCAGAACCACGAAATCGCCATGCTCCGGCATTTGCGGACCGATCATGATAATCCCACTTGGAATTTTGCCCGTCGCTACTCCTCCCTTCAGCAACACGAAAGGCTCTGGCGGGCCTGGGGTGTCGAGGTCAACAAACATCATCCGCCGAAAGAGAACGGAGTCCGTTGCGAGCTTCTCTAAATCCAGCAACGACGAAGGGTAGGTGCCGTGTTCGGTCTCATGTTCGAACAGCATTAAGCCGAGTTGCCGGGCATTATTGATGGCCACGGTCAGTGCGGTCCGTCGATTCGATTGAATGACCTTTCCCTGCGGAAGCCATGCGGCTTCATGCAAGATACCGCTGAGCGCGATGGCTGCGGCGGAGCCAAGCAAGACCAATGAGCCTGCCAAAGCGGTATGCTTGAAATGCCAGCCTGTTTTATTTTCGTTAGCAAGCCGCCACCACAAGATCAGACGATGTGCGCCCCACAGGGCAATGACCGTGGCCACGACCGGAAGAATCCCAGCCGTGATCAACTGCGGCAAACTCGTGGCGAAATGGGAGACCGCCCGGTTCGCATGAAGCACGCAACCGGCGATGAGGTGAAAGGGCAATTCGAGAATCCATGCGTTTCTAGCAGCAGCCATCAGGAACAAAAATGCCACAACCAGGATCGCGAGGGACCATAGCACCCTGGGCAGACAACCGCGCCCCGATCGTTGAGGTTCCTCCTCGCTCATGGCTGCATCTGTTCCCGGATTTCCTGTTTCAGTGTCCCTTCCGCCCGGTCCTCGATGGAGCCGTCCGCCAGCAGGACAAAGCGGCGGCTGCCCGCAGAGGAAGGCTCATAGATCAGGATCTTGCGGCCGCCACCGGGTTTTACTCCGGGCATCAGGCAATAAAGTCCGCCATCCGGATAGAGCCAGGTGTCAGGGTTCATTTCGGAAACGAGCGGGGACGGCGGTGCATTGCCATCGTGCCCGCGGGCATAGGTCCAGACGGCATCCTGGAGTTTCCGCATGTTCTTCCGGCGCTCGTCCTTGGTTAGGTCGGCGGCATTTTCCCGCTGGCGGTATTCCATTCCTTGCTTTTCCCACGCTCCCGGAGTGAGGAGTTCCCGCGCCCCGGAAATCATGGTTAGCACGACGTAGAAGAGCAGCCCGGTCACAAACACCAGACCCAAAGCCCGCCGATAATTCAGCCGCGGCATGCCGGAAAAGGCTGTGGCCAGTTGGTTCCACGCCAGTTTCACCAGCAGGGCGATCAGGAAATACAGCGCGAGAAAAAACGACAGCGCGTCCAGTCGGGATCTCGCCATATCGGTCAATGTGACCACTGTCATTCCAGCGAATGCCTCCGCCGCCCCCGCCAGCCAAAGAATCATGGTGATTTTGAAAACGTTTCGCGCCATCACCGGCAAGCTAACGGCTCGAACGGAATCTGTGAAGCGGGATTTGCGATGCCAGCCCACCTGTCAGGAATCATTTGCCCGGTCAGCCCGCTTGGCTTACTGACGGCGCATCCGACCGATGATGCCGCCCGCCCATTCAAAACCGTTGATCTCGCGCTACCGCCTCAAGTCGCGCGGGCTTCTTAATTCCATCTCCAACCGCCGTTATTTCGACGGCGCGCTGATCCAGATCGACGGCGGCTACGGCTGCATTCATCCGTGGCCGGAGCTCGGCGATCCCACTTTGGAAAAATGCCTCGTCGATCTGGCAGGTGCCCGCCGCTGGCCGATCGTCCGGCGGGCGATCCGTTGCGCGGAATATGATAAAGAGGCCCGCGATTTCGACAACTCGTTGTTCGAGGAAATGGAAGTGCCGAAGAGCCATGCGACACTCGCCAAGACCGACGCCGCAGAAATCGCCATCGCCGTGGAGGCCGGATTCACCACGGTGAAACTCAAGGCCGGACGCGATCCGCAGACGGAGGGGAAATTTCTCGCAGCGATGGCGGGCGAGTTCCCGGCCCTCAAGTGGCGGCTGGATTTCAACGAATCGCTCATGCCGGAACAAGCGGCCGACTTTTTGTTAGCCCTCACGGAAAAAACAAGAGCGGCCATCGATTTCGTGGAAGATCCTTGTCCGTATTCGGAAACCGCGTGGACCGAGCTCCGCCGCAAGACCCGCGTGAAACTCGCGGTGGACCTCGAGGCCGCACCGTTGACCGCCGCCGCGCAGGTGATGGTCATCAAGCCCGCCATCGACGAACCATTCCTGCTAGGTGAGGCCGCGGTCAGCCACAACCAACGCGTCGTCCTGACCAGTTACATGGACCACCCGCTCGGCCAGGCGTTCGCGGCATGGGAAGCGGCGCGCCTAGAACTGCAATTCCCGGGCCTCACCGGCCTGTGCGGACTTCAGACGCACCATATTTTCGAGTCCGACGGATTCTCGGAAGCCCTCGGCCCATGGTCTCCTGATTTCAAGATCCCCGAGGGCACCGGGCTCGGCTTCAACGATTTGCTCGATGCCCTGCCATGGACGCGACTCTACTAACAAGCGCCGCGTTCTGGAACGATCGTGGATCGCCCGTGCCGGACATCCCGGAGCTGGCCGGGCATGTGCTTTTTGAAACGTCCGGCAGTACCGGAAACCCCAAGTGGGTCGCGCTCTCCAAACCAGCCCTGTTGATCTCCGCGGCGGCGGTGAACCGGCATTTGGAAGTGGCCCTCGAATCCTGCTGGGGCTTGGCTTTGCCGATCAACCACGTCGGCGGATTCGGGGTCGCGGCGCGGGCTTACGAAGCCGGCTGTGGCTTCGAAACTTTCAGCCAGCGCTGGGGCGCGCATGAGTTCCGCGATTGGTTGGAACGGAATGAAATCACCCACACCTCGCTGGTTCCGACCCAAGTGCATGACCTGGTCGGGAAAAATCTAACGGCTCCCGCCGCGATCCGGGCGATTGTCGTGGGCGGCGGACATCTCGACCGCCTAACCGGACAAGCGGCCCGCGACCTCGGCTGGCCGGTGCTGGCCAGTTATGGGATGACCGAAGCCGCCTCGCAGATCGCCACCCAGGGACTCGATCAATTGCACGCGTCCTATCAGTCCGCGCCGATTCCCTTGCTGCCAATCTGGGACGCTAGGATCACTCCGGAAAACCTCCTCGCCATTTCGGGGGCCGCGCTTTTTTCAGGCTATCTATCAGGTAATGTATTCGCCCCGCGCGAATCCGGCTGGCACACCACCTCCGACCGCGTGCTCCTCGAAAACGAGTGGCTCACCCCGCTTGGCCGGGCGGATGCGCTCGTCAAGATCCTCGGCGAACTCGTCGATCCCGAGGCGATCGAGCGCGAGCTGGTTGCCATGTCCCGGGGGCTGCTCGTTCCCGGCACCTTCGCGGTCCTCGCGATCCCGGACGAGCGGGCGGGCAATGTGTTGGTCCCTGTTTTCGAATCCCCGGTCAGCCCCTCGGTCATCGAGAGCGTGCTGGCCCTTTACGCGACGCGAGCGCCGGGGTTCCGGAGATTGAATCCTGCGACCGTGATCGGGAAGTTTCCCCGCAGCGAGCTGGGCAAATTGCGACGGCACGAACTGGCCGCCGTCTATCAGCACGAGATCCGGGTGCGCGACACTCCGCCCGCTTGAAGCCACAGGGAGCCGGCATTCAGCAAAATCCCAATTTGGGGGTTGTCATCCAGTCGTCCGCGAAGATAGTCACGCTATCTTGATCAAATGGATGAAAGATTCGATGCCACGATTTGGCACTGCGTTTGCTGGCGACGGGCTGGTGACACGCACCCTATCACCCGTCAAAACACCCAGCACCCCAACCACACCGATGATTCATCGCACCGAGGAAGGTCATTCCGCAATGCTTGAAGAAACCCTGGAAAATGGAGGCGGAGCCCGAAGGAAGCGAGCGGGCAGCGCCTCACCCAAGCCCACCGATTTCGGTCTCACGGCCCCTACCCAAACCGCGAAAAACTACGTGCTCGACACCAATGTCCTCCTGCACGACCCCGCAGCCCTCGAACGATTCCAGGAAAATCACCTCTGCATCCTCGTCGATGTGCTGGCGGAACTCGACAAGTTCAAGTCCGAGCAAACCGAGCGCGGTGCCAACGCCCGCCGCGTCCATCGCCGCTTGACCGAGATGTTTTCCTGCTCGGAAAAAGTCACCCACGGCGTCGCCACCGAAGGCGGCGGCACCGTGCGGTTGGTCATTTACGATCCCGCGAGCTGCCCGGACAACTCGGATCTGCTCAACCGTTTCCACCGGGTTTTCCCGGATCGCGAGCGCGTAGATCACCGCATTCTCGCCGCTTGCCTGCTGCTCATGCAGTTCAACACGGCCCCGGTCGTCCTCGTCACCAAGGACATCAACATGCAGCTTAAGGCCCGCGCCGTCGGCATCGACTGCCAGGACTACCTCAACGACAAGGTCGATGCCCGCGAGGTCTCCAACTACGACGTCCGTCGTATCGAGACCGATCCGAGCGAGCTCCACCGCTTCGCCAGCGCGGGTGAAATCACCCTTTCCGAAGATCGCATCCAGGGCGTCTCGGTGAATGAATACGTCTTGTTAGGAGCCGGGGAAAAACAAACGATCCCCGCCCGCCTCGCCGCAGACGGGCGCTTCGTCCGCCTCAATCTCCCCGAGGTTCTGAAAATCCCCGACGGCCAATCGCTCAAGCCGCTCAACCTCGGCCAACGCTGTCTCATCGACGCGCTGCTCAACCCGGACATCTCGCTGGTCACCTGTTACGGTCACGCCGGCACCGGCAAGACTTTGGTCGCCGTCGCCGCCGGATTGCACGAAGTATTCAACCGCAAGTACAACGGCATCACGGTCAGTCGGCCGGTCGTCGCGATGGGCGATCAACTCGGCTTCCTGCCCGGTTCTCTCGATGAGAAAATGCGGCCGTGGCTGCAACCGATCCACGACGCGCTCGACCTGCTGATGCGCCCTAACACTCCGCTAGGCCCGCGCCGCAAGCAGCAGCAAAAGCCGGGTGCCGCACCTGCCACCATCAAGAAACCCTACGAACTGCTGATGGAGCAAGGCATCCTCGAAATCGAGGCGCTCTGTTACATCCGCGGCCGCTCGATTCCCAACCGCTTCTTCATCCTCGACGAAGCCCAACAGCTCACGCCGCAGGAAGCGAAAACCATCGTCACCCGGATGTCGCGAGACTCCAAGCTAGTGTTAGTTGGCGATCCCGCGCAGATCGACAATCCATACGTGGACAGCCGCAGCAACGGCCTCGTGTACACCCGCAACCGCCTCAAGGGCCAGCCCTTCGTCGCCCACATCGCCCTCAACCGCGGCGAGCGCTCCGAGCTGGCCGAAGCCGGCGCACAGTTGATGTGAGCCGTCACAAATTCATCAAGCCTTCCGGCCTCCCGCCGGAAGGCTTTTTTGTTTCCTCTCTTCGCATGCACGAGACGTCCATGCCCCTTATTAAGGGCTCCGCCCCGGTTTGCTCAGGCAAACAGTTCCTTCACCACCCTCGCCGGCTCCACGCCGGTTAGACGTTGGTCGAGTCCTTGGAATTTAAAGCTCAAACGCTCGTGCTCCATGCCGAGGGCGTGCAGCAAGGTCGCGTGAAGATCGCGGATGTGGACCGGGTCCTTGACGATGTTGTAGGACATTTCATCGGTCTCGCCATGGACGTGACCACCCTTGATGCCGCCGCCGGCCAGCCAGATTGAGAAGCAGCGCGGGTGGTGATCGCGACCGTAATCGGTCTCGGTTAGTTTTCCTTGGCTGTAAACGGTGCGGCCAAATTCGCCGCCCCAGATGACGAGGGTGTCTTCTAACATGCCTCGTTGCTTGAGATCTTGGATCAGGCCATAACACCCTTGGTCCACGTCCTTGCATTGGGAAGCGAGGTCGCGCGGGAGATCGCCGTGCTGGTCCCAACCGCGGTGGAAAATTTGCACGAATCGCACGCCGCGCTCGACGAGCCGCCGCGCCATGATCGCGGAGTTCGCGAAGGTACCGCGGGTTTTACTATCCGCGCCGTAGAGCTGATAGGTGCTCTCGGGTTCGCTGGATAGATCGGTGAGTTCCGGCACGGATGCCTGCATGCGGAACGCCATTTCATACTGCTGCATCCGGTTCTCAATCTCGGGATCGCCGATGGCTTCGAACGAGCGATTGTTCAGTTCATTAATCCCGTCGAGCATGTTGCGGCGGGTTTCCCGCGAGATTCCAGCGGTGTCTTTGAGGAACAAAACCGGGTCGCCTAACGAACGCAGGGCGACGCCTGCATACTTGCCAGGCAGGTAGCCGGAACCCCACAGCCGCGAGGAAATCGCCTGCACATTTGCATAGGGCGAGGTGTGGGTGGCGTGGAGAACGACGAACGATGGCAGCTCCTGATTCATCGAGCCGAGGCCGTAGGACAGCCACGAGCCGAGCGAGGCTTTGCCCGATTGCATCGAGCCGGTGTAAACCAATTGGTTCGCGGGTTCGTGGTTGATGGCGTCGGTGTGCATCGACTTAACGATGCAAATGTCATCCGCCATTTTCGCGGTCCACGGCAGTAGTTCGCTGATCCAAGTGCCTGACTGGCCGTGTTGGTTAAATTTAAAAATCGACGGCGCGAGCGGGAAGCTCGCTTGGCCGGAAGTCATGCCGGT
>JANMJJ010000212.1:0-44717 GCA_031371325.1 Akkermansiaceae bacterium
ACTGCCGCACCTCGTGGTGCCGGTCGTCACCGATCCGAAAAAGACCGTGGCCGCCCTCAAGTGGGTGGTCAACGAGATGGAAAAACGTTACAAAATTTTCGCCAAAGTCGGCGTGCGGAATTTCGATAGCTTCAACGCCCGTATTATCCCGGAGAAGGCAAAGCCAGCACCCGTATCTGTGCCGGAAGAAGAGCTGATGGACGATGGCCCGGAGCCAGATGCTCCATTTGATCCGAGCGAGTTGCTTGATCCCTCAGTCCCTAGCAGCCATCAGGCACCACCGTGGTCGATGCTCGAAGACGAGCCGGACGAAGAGATGAACTCGCTGGCCGCCGCTCTCATCGATGGCGACCTCGGTCCCGAAGCGGATGAAGAGGACGAGGAAGTTTACGAAGAGCAGATTCCCACTAAGTTTCCTTACATCGTTGTCCTGATCGACGAGCTTGCCGACCTCATGCAGACCGCTCCGGCTGATGTGGAAATGTGCATCGCCCGGATCGCCCAAAAAGCCCGTGCCGCCGGCATTCACCTCATCATCGCCACCCAGACGCCACGGGCGGACGTGGTCACCGGTATCATCAAGGCGAACATCCCGTCCCGCATCGCTTTCCAGGTTTCCTCCGCCCTCGATTCCCGCGTCATCCTCGACACCAAGGGCGCGGACAAACTCGTTGGCAAGGGCGACATGCTCTATTTGCCACCCGGCTCCGCCAAACTCGAGCGCGCCCAAGGTGCTTTCGTTACTGACGCCGAGATCGAGCGACTCATTGATCACTGCGCTTCGCAAGCAAAGCCGCAGTTTGAGAAAGAAATCCAAGCCTCCATCAATGGCGAAGGCGGCGACGATGAAGACGACGACGTCTCGCAAGCTGACGAGGATCTCATCATGAAATGCATCGAAGTGGTGCGCCAGGAACAGAAGGCCAGCACCTCGTTGCTGCAACGCCGCCTGCGCCTCGGCTACACCCGCGCCGCGCGGATGGTGGATATCCTAGAACAACGCGGCATCGTCGGCCCCGGTGAGGGCGCGAAGGCGCGGGAAGTGTTTCTGAAGTGAGGTTTCATCAAGATCCCCAATCCCAACCTGGCAAGGTCTGGCACTGATTGAATGTTCTGAATGTTCTTCCCCAATTGCCTCACGAGCGACTTCGTGTCGGCGGCGCACAGGAATCCCGAACATCGAACATCGAAGGGGTAAGGGCGTAGAAGACCGATGCCGGCGGGCATTTGGAACAGTGGCAGGGCGAGTCAGGTGGAAACGAAAAGCCCGTCATCTCCGTGAGGGGATGACGGCTGGAAGACGGGAAGCGGTTACTTTTTCTCCTCGGCGTCGATCCGTGCCTTGGCGGCTTCGGCTTCTGCGTCGGCTTTCTTTTTGTCAGCTTCGATCTGCGCTTCGGTGGACTTCACCTGGGCCTTGATGTTTGCCTTTTGGATGTCGGCATTGGCCTCCACCCGGCTCACGGCGGCATCCGCCGCCGGTTTGAGGGCGTCCTTCTGTTGTTCGAGAGCCTCCTTGGTGGCGTCTTTTTGTTCGTTGATCGCCTGCTTGCGTTCGTTGCAGTTCGCCAGGAACACGCCGGAAAGGGCGATAATTGAAAATGGGAGGAGTTTCATGGTCATGTGGGTTGGTTTTGGCTTCATGTCGGTTGCCAACAGGTGCTGGCATTGGCTGCGGTTTGCAGGATCTGTACCCAATCGGTCTGACTGCTGATGCTCAACAGGTAACGAATATGAAGGGCCGCAACCGGCGCACAGGAACGGGCGATATGCAACGTGGGCGTTGCAAGGAGATGAAGTCATCGCGTTGTCCGGGCTTGATCCGGGTGCCCAACGCTGCGGCGCAAAAAATCACACTTTCCCGCTTGGCCCCCGGCGACGCAAACGGTGTGATGGTTTCGCTATGGCCTACCTCGACGAAAATTTCCTCCTGCATTCTCCCACGGCCCGTCGGCTTTTCCATGAAGCCGCCAAGGAGCAACCGATCATCGATTACCACTGCCACCTCTCGCCCCGGGAAATCGCGACCAACCACCGTTGGGCGAACATTTCGGAAATCTGGCTCGGTGGCGACCATTACAAGTGGCGGCTGATGCGCGCCAACGGCGTCAACGAAGACCTCATCACCGGCGACTCGACACCGCGCGAAAAGTTCCAGGCGTGGGCCGAAACCGTGCCTTTCACCCTGCGCAACCCGATCCACCACTGGACCCACCTCGAACTGCAGCGCTACTTCGGGATCGATCTGCTACTCACGCCCGCCACCGCCGACGAGATCTGGGAGCGGACCAACGCCACACTCGCCGAGCCGGATTTTTCCACCCACGGGTTGTTGCAGAAATTCGACGTGCGGGTGGTCGGCACGACCGATGATCCGGCCGATCCGCTGGACGATCATTTCGCGATCGCCGACTCGGCTTTGAAGACGCTGGTCGTGCCGACTTTCCGGCCGGACAAGGCGTTGTTGGTGGACCGGCCCGACCTGCTCGCGCCGTGGTTGGACAAACTCGAAGCCGTCTCCGACACCACCATCGTCCATCTATCCGATCTGCTGGCCGCGCTGCAAAGCCGCCACGACGATTTCCACGAGGCGGGCGGGCGTCTGTCGGATCACGGGCTGGACCGACTGCCGGCGTTGCACTGCACCGACGAGGAAGCGGCGATGATCTTCAACCGCGCCCGCGACGGCAAGGCGGCCTCGCCGGAGGAGAAGGAGAAATTCTCGTTCTATCTGATGGTCTTCTTCGGCCAGCTCGATGCGGCCAAGGACTGGACCAAGCAACTCCACCTCGGCGCGGGCCGCAACATCAACTCGCGGATGGCCGCCAGACTCGGACCGGACACCGGCTACGACAGCATCGGCGACACCCAACAGGGCGCGGCGCTGGTCACCTATCTCGACGCGCTTGCGACCGGCGGGGCGCTGCCGAAAATCGTGCTCTACAACCTCAACCCGCGCGACAACTACCTGTTCGCCTGCCTAACCGGGGTGTTCCAGGACGGCACCGTCGCGGGCAAGATCCAGTTCGGCTCCGGCTGGTGGTTCCTCGATCAGAAAAACGGGATGGAACTCCAGCTCGACGCTCTATCCGCCACCGGCCTGCTCTCGCGCTTCGTCGGCATGCTCACCGATTCGCGCTCGTTCCTGTCGTTCCCGCGGCACGAGTATTTCCGCCGGATCTTGTGCAACCTGATCGGCGGCGAGGCCGACTGCGGCGAGCTGCCGGATGATTTCGAGGCGCTCTCCGGGCTGGTCCGCGACGTTTGTTTCGGCAACGCGCGGCGGCATTTCGGCTTCGACGTGTGAGAATCTGCCACTCTTGAAAGTGGCTGCGGCGTCTCGCCGCAGCCCGTTGCCGGAACAGCTTGCTCCGCGTCTTTCTTTCCCCGTGGCTGAATGAAACGAACCTCGAACCCCGTTTCATGGCGATGATCCGCCGAACCCTGCTCCCATTCTTTCTCCTCACCGCCTCGCTCCACGGGGTTCCCGTATTCATCGGCACCAACACCGGCGGGAAATCCGCCAGCAAGGGGATCTATCTGGCGGATTTCGATGCCGCTACTGGCAAACTCACCGAGCCGGTCCTCGCTGTGGAATATCAGAATCCCGGCTTCCTCGCGCTGCATCCCACCAAGCCCATTCTCTACGCCTGCGGCCAGCCTAACAAGCCATTCGCCGATGGCTCCGACTCGGTCGCGGCCTTCGCCATCGGCGCGGCCCACGGCTTGAAATTCCTTGGTGAGTCCACCATCGGCGGCAAGGGGTCCTGCCACGTCGCGGTGGATGCCACCGGCCACACGGTCGCCGTTGCCAACTATGGCGACGGCAGTTTCGCCACGATCAAGCTCGGCGAAGATGGCATTCCGGGAGAAATCGCGACCGTGATCCAGCACACGGGCTCCGGCCCGAACAAGCCACGCCAGGACGGCCCGCATGCCCACGGCGTTTATTTCGACAAGGCGAACCAGCACCTCTTCGTGCCGGATCTCGGGCTGGACCAGGTGTTCATCTATCCGTTCGACGCGGGAATCTCAAAACTTGGCGACGCGCTGCCATCCCTAACCACCGCTGCCGGTGCCGGCCCGCGTCACCTGGCATTTTCCCCGGACGAGAAAAACGCCTACGTGATCAACGAGCTGGCCAACACGGTGCTCGCCACCAGCTACGATGGCGGGAAGTTCAAATTGCTCGGAACCGTTCCGACCTTGCCCATGGATTTCTCCGAAAGGAGCACCACTGCGGAAATCGAGGTCCATTCTAACGGCAGGTTCGTCTATGGCTCGAACCGCGGCCACAACTCGATCGTCGTCTATCGCCGCGATCCGCAAACCGGCGAACTGACCTTCCTGCAACACGCCCCCTGCGGCGGCAAGATCCCGCGCCATTTCAAGATCGACCCGACCGGCAAGTGGCTGCTCTGCGCCCATCAGGATTCCAACACCATCAGCGTGCTCCCGCTCGATCCTGCGACCGGGCTGCTAGGCGAACCCGGCAATACCGTTTCCGCACCCGCTTCGATCTGCCTACTGTTCGGCCGCTGATCCAGTCGGGGTCCGCCGCTCCGTGCGGGATTTGCACTGGAAATCCGGTGCTGCCCGGGCAAGGTCCGCGCATGGGGATGACTCGCTTTCAAAAACTGGCCGCCGCGGCCCTGGTGTCCGTGCTGGGCCTGATGTTCGTGGGCGCGATTGTCAGGGTGACCGGCGCGGGGATGGGCTGCCCGGATTGGCCGACCTGCTGGGGTTGTTTGATCCCTCCGACCAAGGTCGAGCAGGTGGATTTTTCCAAACTGCCGATCGAGAAATTCCAGCGCAAGGCGCAACGGATGGGCCGCGATCCGGCGACGATCACGGTGGCGAGTCTGCGCCAGGAGTTTAATCCACGGCATGTCTGGACGGAGTTCCTCAACCGGATGGCGAGCCTGCCGGTGGGGTTCTTCACGCTGGCCACGTTCATCGCCGCGTTCTGGCAGCGGGAAAAGCGCCCGCTGGTTTTCTGGCTGGCGTTCGCCGCGCTGCTGACCGTGCTGGTCAACGCGTGGATGGGCGCGCGGGTCGTTTACAGCGGCTTGTCGCCCGGAGTTCTAACGAGCCACCTGGCGCTGGCGATGAGCTTGATCGGGATGCTGGTTTACTGCGCGTGGCGCGGCACCGACACCCCATGGCGGATCGGCATGGCGGATGCCCCGTTGTCCCGGCTGCGGCTGATCGTGACGGTGCTGTTAGCGGTGATCGTCGCGGAAGGTATCCTCGGCTCGCAGGTGCGGGAAATGACCGACGAACTGGCGAAGGTCCATGCCAATGCCGCCCGCGCGACTTGGGCCCGCGAGTTGGAGGGATCTTGGAAATACCTCGTCCACCGGAGTTTCTCGTGGGTGGTGTTAGGCATGACGCTGTGGGCATGGCTGCTGACCAAGCGCCGCCGCGCCGGTGGCACCGGCAGGGTGGAGCGGATGGTGTTAGGAATCGTCCTCTCGCAGATGGTGCTCGGCGTGGTGATGGCGCAGGTCCACATCTACTCGTGGGTGCAGGTCCTGCACGTCGGCCTCGCCGCGACCCTGCTGACCTTCGTCTGGCTCTGGCGCTTCGGGCTTTCCGGCGCGCGGTAGTGCCCGAAACTTCCGGGCCTTTTTTAGCTGGGTGACGGTGCATTGAGGGGTTCCTGCGGATGGGGTTGAGTTGATCGAAAATTTCATCCGCAAAACCGGTGGACTCATGCGGGGAGAAGCCGCGCCCCGCATTGGGACCAAACAAGCCCCGCCTGTTTTCAAGCGGGGCTATCCGGCGACACGCCGGAATGAGCGGATTCTAACTGTATTCGGGCCGCGGGTCGCGGGCGAGAAGTTCTTTCATCGCGAGCGGCGCGGATTTGCCTTCGTAGAGGATGGCGAAGACCGCGTCGATGATCGGGGTGCGCACGCCGACGCGGCGGGCGGCCTCGTGGATGGACAAGGTGTTGGGCACGCCTTCGGCGACCATGCCGAGGGCGGCGACGGCTTCCTCTAGGGTTTTGCCACCGCCCAGCGCGAGGCCCACGCGGTGGTTGCGCGAGTGTTGTGAAAAGCAGGTGACGATGAGATCGCCGACGCCGGAAAGCCCGGCGAATGTCTCCATCCGCCCGCCCAGCGCGGTGCCGAGGCGGGTCATTTCCGCCAGCGCCCGGGTGACTAGGGCGGCGACGGCGTTGTCGCCAAGGCCGAGGCCGTGGGCCATGCCGGCGGCGAGGGCGTAAACGTTTTTCACCGCGCCGCCGAACTCGATGCCGGCGAGGTCGTCGCTGGTGTAGGAACGGAAATGCGGGAACGTGAAAAGGTCTTGGAGTCGGACCGCGAGGTCGTGGTCGTCGGAGCCGATGACGGCACAGGTGGCCTTGCCGGTGGCGATTTCCTCGGCGTGGTTAGGACCTGATAGGGCGGCGGTCGGATTGTGCGGGAAAACCCCGCGCAGGATCTGGCTCATGCGGTCGCCGGTGGTTTTTTCAATGCCCTTGGCGCAGGAAAGCAGGGTGGTCGCGGGCGGTAGGTTTGCGGCAGCGAGCGTGACTGCCATGTCACGGGTGGCGAACGTGGGAACGGCGAAAAGGACCAACGGATGGGCGAGTGCCTCCTTGATGTCGGTGGAGGCGCGGACGTTTTCACCCAGCAGGACATCGCTCAGGTAGTGCGGATTGTGGTGCCTGCGGTTGATGGACTCGACCGTTGCCGGATCGCGGCCGATGAGCACGATGGATTCGAGTTTCGGCGCGAGTAGCTTCGCCATCGCCATCCCGAACGAGCCGCAGCCGAGGATGGCGGCGGAGGTGAACTTGGATTCAGACATGAGTGGATTTGGCCTTGCGGGTGAAGCGGTGCTCGGTGCCCGCGAGAAGTCGCTGGATATTGGAGCGATGTTTCCAGATGGCCAGGAGGGCGATGAGGATCGAAAAAACGAGGAGCGGTTTGTTCCATGTGCCGTCGGCAATCCGCCCGTGTTTCCATGATCCGTAGATCGTGATGAAAGGCAGTGCTACGGCAGCCACGATACTGGCGACCGAGACATAACGGGTGAGCAAGAACGCCAGCAGCCAGACCACTACCAGCACCGCCACTCCCATCGGCATGAGTGCGAGAAACACGCCCGCAGAGGTGGCGATGCCCTTGCCACCCTTGAAGCCAACCCATGGCGAATAGTTGTGGCCGAGGACCGCCGCCAGAGCGGTGGAAATGTGGGCGAGTTGACCTTTCAGCGCCTCGGATGCCGGAAGATCCAAGGTCCAGGCGTCTGGAAAGCTCAGTGTGAGCAGCGGATGGTGGCCTGCGATGCGGATCAAATTGACCGCGATCAGCACCGGGATGAAGCCCTTGAGCGCATCCAGCAGCAGGCAGGTGATGCCATATTTCTTGCCAATGACCCGCAGCACATTGGTCGCGCCGATGTTGCCCGAGCCGTGGTCGCGGATATTGATGCCCTTCGCCTTGGCGATGATCAGGCCGAAAGGGATGGACCCGAGCAGGAAGGCTAGCACCGGGCAGAGCCAGAGCTGCATCACTCGACGCTGGCGGATTGGATGGTGATCGGTTCCACCGGGACGTCGCCGCCGAGCCGCGCATCCGCGCGGGTGGTGACGGCTTTGATTTTATCCACCACGTCCATGCCTTCGACGACTTTGCCAAACACGGCATAACCGCCGTTGCTGGGGAAATTGAGCGCCGCGTTGTCCGCCACGTTGATGAAGAACTGGGCGGTCGCGCTGTTAGGATCGCTGGTGCGGGCCATGGCGATGGTGCCGCGGTCGTTCTTGAGGCCGTTGTTGCCCTCGTTGACGATGCCCTTGCCGGTTTCCTTTTCGACGAGGTCCTTACCCTCGAGTTTGAAGCCGCCACCTTGGATCATGAAGCCGCCGATCACGCGGTGGAACACCGTTCCGTCGTAGTGCTTCTTCTTCACGTAGCCAAGGAAGTTTTCGACCGTGATTGGGGCCTTCTCCGCATTGAGTTCGAGGACGATGTCGCCCTTGGTGGTTTTCAAGCGGACTTTCGAAACCTTGGCGGCGGCCGCTGCGGCGGGCTTTTCAGCCTCCTTCGCGGGTTCGCACAGGGCGAGGACGGGGAAAAACAGGAGGGCAACAAGAGCGAGTCGGCGTTTCATCGGCGAAAGCTCTAGGCGAAGTATGGGCGGAGTGCAAGTGCTGTTGAGGATTCATCTCCTCGGTTGATCTCCGGCGGGCAAGCTGGTTTCCTTGGCGCATGGAAATCCGCAACCACGGGCAGCAAGTCCCTTTCACCACCAAGGATGGCTCGACCATCCGCAGCCTGCTGGATCGTTCCAACGCGCCGGTCCGCAACCAAAGCCTCGCCGAAGCCACCTTGCCGGCGGGTGCCGAAACGCAACGCCACTACCACCGCCTCAGCGAGGAGCTTTACTACCTCACCGCCGGGCAGGGGTTCATGGAAATCGACGGCACGGTGCGCGAGGTCTCGCCTGGCGATGCCATCCTGATCCCGCCCGGAGCGTGGCACCAGATCCGCGCGATCGAGCCGCTGCGGTTCCTTTGTTGCTGCGCGCCGCCGTATTCGCATGAGGACACTTACTTCGCGTAGCTCTAACAATCGTCAATCTCGCACGTTCGCGACGAGAATCATCGGGGCGCGACGATCGTCCACGTCTTCAGGCGGTGACCCGGAGAGAAAATCCGGCGTCGTGGCGAACTTTGAACTAGGCAAACCGCAAATCCTTCATATTTTAATATAGACCCCAAATGCCATGAATCCCACGGTCTATCCACTGTCTGGATCCCACCCGCAAGCACTCGATGACATCCCGGAACCTGCCAAGGTCCAGGTGAGCCTGTTCGACCGGGACGGCCTCCCGTTGGCTTGCGGCACAGCGACTCTTCCGCTGCTGTTCGGTGTAGGAGTCTTTTGGCCAAGTTGCCCGATGCCCGCTGCCGGTCAGCTCGCCACGGCGAGGTATTTCTCCTTGCCGACCGGTGCAAAGATGAAGATCAAAACCTTGAAACTTTGCGCCGACAATCCGCCCCGCTACGAATTCTGGATGAGTCGTCCGTGAGGGACGGCATCGTCGGTGCGAGGCGTTTTCCGGATACCAGCGCGGGGAAGAAGTTCGTCGATCCGCGCTTCCGTTTGCTGGTGCAAACTTATCGGTTCATCCGTTCGCAACGGCCAACCCGGGAAGACAAATCCACAAGCTCTAAAATCTCGTAATCCATCGTTACAAAACGCGGCTGGCAGGGTATCCCTCATCCATCACTCATGAGTACCTCCACACCTGCTGCCCTCCCGCCTTGGGCTTCCGAAGTCATCGACCTTTACGAATCGGGAGCTTGTGCCCAGTTCATCCTGCATGGCAACGTGGACGACCGCGTGATGTTGCCGGTTAGCGGTGCTGCGCCGAGGATCGTCTCGCTGGATGTCTTCCTGCGCGAGCGGTTGTTAGGCAAGTTCGACGTGGTGATCAGCTACGATCTCGGCAACGGTATCCGCGTGGAAAAAGGCGGTGAGCGTTTCGCCGAGTGGCCGCCCGCCGCGAACGACGTCATCCTGGCAAAAGCCCCGCGCGAGGCGATCCACGTACTCACCCACTATTTGCGGTTCTGCGCGAACATCGCCCGGCTCAAACCTGACAAGGCGACCCGGGTGGCGGTGATCGTGAAAAATGCCGGGCTCATCGTCCCGCCATCGAACGGCGGCGCGAATTACGAACTCAGCGCGATTGCCAGCCAGTTGCGCGACTGGGCGACGGACTCCACCATCGCGGAGCAACACTGCACGACGTTCCTGCTAACGGAAAACCTCAACGACCTGCACCCGCTCGTTTCCCGCAATCCGCAGGCCGCGTGCATCGCCGTGCCGCTGCCGCAACAGGCGGAGTTGCTGCCCGCGCTCGACCAACTGAACACCCTCTATCCGCTGCCGCTCAAGCCGTTTCCCGCAGGGTTTGCCGAACCCGCCGCCGCGCTCGCCGGGGCGACGTTGAATTCCATCGAGACCCTCCTGCAAACCCGCCAGCACCACGGCAAGGAACTCACGCCGCAAGATCTCGTGACCTTGAAAAAAGACCTCGTCGAAAAGGACGCGCAGGGCCTCATCGAATTCATCAAGCCCGACCGCACGCTCGACGACCTCCACGGCCAGGTCGCGATCAAGGCGTGGCTCCGGCAGGACATCGCGCTCTGGCGGGCAGGGGACTTGGCAGCCTTGCCGATGGGTTATCTGTTCTGCGGTCCGGTCGGCACCGGCAAGACGTTCATGGTCGAGTGCCTCGCCGGCGAGGCGGGCGTGCCAGTGGTGAAGATGAAAAACTTCCGCGACAAATGGGTCGGCAGCACCGAGAGCAATTTGGAAAAAATCTTCCGCCTGCTAGACGCGCTCGGCCGGTGCATCGTGTTCGTGGACGAGGCGGACCAAGCGCTCGGCCGCCGCAGCGCGGACTCCGGCGACTCCGGCGTTTCCGGCCGCGTCTATGGCATGATGGCCGAACGCATGAGCGACTCCCGCAACCGCGGCCGCATCCTGTGGGCGCTCGCCACCAGCCGCCCGGACCTTGTGGAAGTGGACCTCAAACGCCCCGGCCGAGTGGATGTGAAGATCCCCATTTTCCCCACCGCCACGCCCGAGGAAGGCTATCAGCTCATCCGCGCCCTCGCGAAACGGCGCGGGGTGGTTCTGGATGAAGCCCTCCCGGAGTCGTTCCGCGCCTCGATCCCCGACCTGCTAACACCCGGTGCGGCGGAAGCCCTGTCCGTCAAACTCTACCGCGCGCTGAAGACCGGTGCCACCGCTCCGGACGAAGCACTCGCCGCCGCCCTCCGCGATTACCAACCGCCGGTGCCTCTATCCGTTATCCACGACCAGATCGCCCTAGCCGTCGCCGAAGCCACTGACCTCGGTTTCGTGCCGGAACGTTTCAGGGGCTAAAATCCAATGAACTTCGACCAAGGAGAATTCAATTTCAAAGCGAACGGACCGGAAGACGGCTACCGGAAATGGCGGGACGAGTTGGATGCCAAGAAGCGGGCGTTCGAGGCCCGCTGGGGAGTGATATTAGGCCGCACGGTTACCGTGACTTTGCGGGATCATATCAAACCGCTCACGGGAAAATTGGAGTGGATTTCCGATCCGAAACTGGCCGCGTCAAAGTCGCCGACGTTCCGGCTCAAAGGGGTGGAGTTCACGGTTGCGGAGATCGAGAGCATTGTGCAGGTGGAATAGGTGCGGCACCCGTTGGTCGCTGCCACTCACAAAAAAGGGCATGCCTAGCGGGGCGCGGATTGAAACTTCGGTCCGCCTCACACTCCATCCTTGATCCCCAATCCATGATCTCCTATCTCTTTTCAGCAGGCCGCCACCATAGCTTTAGTTTAGCCTCTCCGTGGCCGAACTTTCGGGTTCGCCTCAGATTCCGCTCCGAAATGTTCATTCCATGAAAGCTGGTGATCTCAAGCGCCTCATGGGCACCGCGATTCGCATGGGTTCCCGTCGAACCGAAATGAGCATTTTGCCTTCCTTGCCCTCCGACCTCACAACCTAAATGTCACGATCCCTTCAGGTGCTCATTGTCGAAGACAATCCTGCCGATGCCGAGCTGTTGATCCGTGAACTGCGCCGTGCGGGGTTCTTCCCCAGCTTGCAGCGGGTGGATTCCGAAGCGGGGTTCGCCGCCAGCCTTCACCCGGATCTCGACATCATCCTCTCGGATTACGCGATGCCGGCGTTCTCGGGGCTGCGTGCTCTGGAAATTCTGTTGGAATCCGGTTTGGAAATCCCCTTCATCCTGATTTCTGGAACCATCGGCGAGGATCTGGCGGTGGCGGCGATGAAGCTCGGTGCCGCCGACTATCTCCTCAAAGACCGGTTGGCCCGCTTGGGGCCGGCGATCCATCAAGCCTTGGAGCAGGCACGCCTGCGCCGGGATCGCAAACAATCCGAGTCCGCGCTCGCCTTGTTCCGGACCTTGGTGGACCAGTCGAGCGACACCATCGAGGTCGTCGATCCGCAAACCGCGCGGTTTCTCGATGTGAACGAAAACGGTCCCGACGTGCTCGGGCTATCCCGCGCGGAGTATCTGGCACTGCGGGTCTTCGACATCGACCCGATGCTGACCGAAGAAAACTGGCCGGAAGTGACTGAAAGGATCCGCCTCGCCGGCTCCGTCAGCGGGGAAAGTTACCATCGGAAAAAGAACGGCACGTTGTTTCCCATCGAGTTCAATGCGAAATGGGTCAGTCTTGACCGCGAGTACATCGTGACGATCGTGCGCGATATCACCGGCCGCAAGCAGGCTGAAGAACGCTACCGCAGGCTTGTCGATTCCAACGCGCAAGGAGTCGTTTTCCGCAAGACGAACGGCGAGATCACCGGTGCCAACGACGCCTTCCTGAAGATCGTGGGCTACAGCCGTGGCGACCTAGAAGCCGGACGCCTGAACTGGATGGTCATGACTCCGCCCGATTTCGTCGGCCGTGAGCGCCGCTGTCTGGAAGAGCTGGCGGCCAACGGCGTCTGCACGCCGTATGAAAAAGAATGCCTCCGCAAGGACGGCACGCGCGTGCCGGTCCTGGTGGGCGCGGCGGCATTCGAATACAATCCGGACGAGGGCGTCTGCTTCGTGCTCGACCTCAGCGAGCGCAAGCTGCTCGAGCAGCAGTTTCTCCGCGCCCAGCGCATGGAGAGCATCGGTACGCTGGCTGGTGGCATCGCCCACGACCTGAACAACGTGCTGGCACCGATCATCATGGCGCTCGATTTGCTGAAAATGAAATTCCCCGATTCCGCCAGCCAGGAATTGATTTCGCTCGTCGGCACCAGCGCCCACCGCGGGGCGGATATGGTCAGGCAGGTGCTGTTATTTGCCCGCGGCGTCGAGGGCCTGCGGATCGAGGTGGAGATCGGGCAACTGATTGGGGAAATCGAAAAGATCGTCAACGAAACCTTCTTCAAACACATCGAGATCCGGTCGACCGTCCCCTTGGACCTGTGGACGGTCCCGGGCGATCCGACGCAGCTTCACCAGGTGCTGCTCAATCTCTGTGTCAATGCCCGCGATGCCATGCCTGGCGGCGGCACTTTGACGCTCTCCGCAGAAAACCTCATTCTCGATGCGCACTACGCCGGCACGAATCCGGACGTCCGGCCCGGCCCCTACGTTTTGCTCCAGGTCACCGATAATGGTAGCGGCATGCCACCCGAGCTGATCGAGAAAATCTTCGATCCGTTCTTCACCACCAAGGAAATCGGCAATGGCACCGGCCTTGGCCTATCCACCACCCAAGCTATCGTCAAAAGCCACGCCGGCTTTATCCAAGTCGAAAGCAAGCCGGGGACCGGCACCAAGTTCAAAATCTATCTTCCTGCGTGGACCGAGGCTCCCTCGCCTGCGGCGGCGGAATTGGTGGCCACGATGCCGCGCGGTCAAGGCGAACTCATCCTCGTCGTCGATGACGAAGCTTCGGTGCGGGAGATCACCCGGCAGACGCTCGAAGCGTTCGGTTATCGCGTCGTCCTCGCCGGCGATGGCACGGAAGCCGTCGCGGTCTATGCCGCCCGCAGTGCGGAAATCGCCGTCGTCCTCACCGACATGACGATGCCCGTGATGGACGGCTTGGCGACCATCCAAGTCCTGCTCAAGATCAACCCCGAGGTGCGGATCATCGCCGTCAGCGGCAACCTCGCCCGCGCAGTCTCCTTCGGCGTGTGCAGCTTCTTGCATAAACCCTTCACTGCGGAAGCCCTGCTGATCACGCTCAGGCAGGTGATCGAAACGGAATGAGGATCGCTTGAAAAAATCGACTCGCGCCGATGAACCATCGCAACTACCCTGCGGTTGCTGACGACTCCAAGGAATTCTTTCGCGATTCGTGGATGACAATTATTCAGGGCGAAGTCGCGGAAGGAGGAATGGAAGTCACATGGCCGTTGTCCGACAATTTCTGGCCATTGGCCGATCACTGCACACCACTTGAACGTCCACCGATGACCGCCTGCATCCTCAACGGTTTGTTGCATCAAGTTGCCCGCATGCGGCTGCGGCTCTGGCAGGCTTATCTTTTCGCGATCGCGGCCACGGTGACCACATTCGGTTTGCGATTTGCGCTGGATGGCCAGTTGGGTGGGCAACCGACTCTGTTGATCTTCACGCTGCCGATCATGCTCAGCGCCTACCTGGGCGGGCTGTGCGCCGGGTTGCTGGCGACGGCGCTCTCGTATTTCGGGGCCGGCTACTACCTGTTGCCACCGCTCCACAGCTTTGCGGTCGCCTCGGGCGGTGATCGCTGGCAGCAGTTCTTTGTCGCGCTGGCCGGCGTGTTCATCAGCGGGCTGAGTGAGGCGTTCTCCTATTCGATCTCACACGATCTGCGTGCGCCGCTGAGAGCGGTGGATGGGTTTTCGAAGGCAGTGCTGGAGGATTTCGGACCCCAGTTGCCGGAAGACTGCCAGCGCTACTTGCAGACGATCCGGGAAGGGGCGCAACGCACGGGCAATCTCATCGACGATCTGCTGACCTTTTCGCGCCTCAACCAACTGCCTCTGGCAAGGCAGACGGTGGACACCCTCCAGCAGGTGCGGGAGGTGCTCGCCGAATTGAAGGCCGGCCAAAGCGGACGCGCGCTCGAGATTCGCCTCGGCACGCTGCCTGCGTGCGAAGGCGACCCGCAAGACTTGGAGGTGGCGCAGCGAGTCCTGCGCCAAGCCACTCTAACGAACCAGATCCCGGTGGTGGTGCTCACCTCTTCCCTTGGACCGGGTGCCGTGGTCGAGAGCCACCGGTCGGGCGCGGACAGATCTATCGAAAAATCGGGAACGACTCCGCGATGCAAACGAGAACAAAATTGACCGGAATTCCAACTCCACACCCAAGATGTCACGACTCCTACGCGTCCTCCTCGTCGAGGATAATCCCGCCGATGCCGAGCTGATCTTGCGCGAGTTGCGACACGCCGGCTTCGACCCGCAATGGGAACGCGTGGACACCGAGCAGGAGTATCTCGCCCAGCTGCATCCGGAACTCGACGTCGTCCTGTCGGATTATTCGATGCCGCAGTTCAGTGGCCAGCGCGCACTGAGGTTGTTGCAGGACAGCGGCATGGACCTCCCGTTCATCATCATTTCCGGGACCATCGGTGAGGATCTGGCGGTGGAAGCCATGAGGCAGGGAGCCTCCGATTATTTGCTGAAGGACCGCATGGCGCGTCTCGGCCTGTCGGTGACAATCGCCTTGGAGAAACGGCGTCTCCGCAAGGAAAGCGAGGTTTACTTCGAGTCGATGCGGCAGTCGGAACACAAATACCGGCAACTGTTCGAAAATCTAGCGGAGGCAGCGTTTCTCATCGACTGCACGTCGCGGCGGATCCTCGATGCCAACTTGTCTGCGGCGGATCTCTTGGGCAAAAGCCGCACCGAGATTGTCGGCATGGACGAGGCGAAATTGTTTGCCCCCGAGCTTGCCGCCGCAGTGGTCGGCAAACTCACCGGCATCACCGAGAAAACCTCCCGCGGCCAGTGGCTGGACGCAGTGGTGGTGACCAAGGACGAGACGATGGTGCCGGTGCAGATCAGCGTCACCCCGCTGGTGCTATACGGCCGCGAACTCGTCCTCGCGATGATGACCGACATCGCCGCCCGCAAACGCCAGGAAGATGGAATCCGCGAGAGCGGGGAAAAATGAAGGACTCGCCGGCACCAGCCCCGGCATTCATCCGTCGCACTACCCGGTCGTCCCGGTTCTGTCCTTACGTGATCGCGTGATATCAGGGACTTGAAACTGTCATCCGATTGAGGTATTTAAACACCTCCATTGGTTGCTTTCCGTCCCTGAGTTCTCATCGAACGACCCTTACACATGAAACCACCTTACAAAATTCTGATCGTGGATGACGAAGACCCGATTCGCTTCGTCCTCGGACAAACACTGACTGCCGAAGGCTATGAAGTGCAAGCCGCTTCAAACTACGATGACGCGATCGAGTTGGCCACCGCCAACCATTTCGATGTGTTCATGATCGATCTCATAATGCCCCACAAGGATGGCTTCCAAACCATCGCCGCGCTGCATGAGATCCAGCCGAATTGCGGGATCGTCGCGATGTCTGGTGGTGGCTGGAACGGGGATGCCGCATGCTACCTGCGCGTGGCCGGCAAGCTCGGCGCTTGTCGCACGCTTGCCAAACCGTTCTGCAAGACGGCCATGTTGGAAACGATCGAGAGTGAGATCGGTAAGCTGGAATTGCTTTCGGCCTGATTCAGGATGGGCTTGCGCCGGACCACTTGAGCAGCACCCAAATCGGCTGCGGCCAGAAGCCGAGCACCAGCACGGCGAGGGTTAGCACCGCGATGCAGACCTTGCTGATGCAAGGCAGGACGATGGCCGTGTCGTCGGCGGGGGCGGCCCACCACATGGCGCGGACGACGTTAAAATAATAGTAGAATCCCGCGGCCGCAGCGATGAAGGCGATGCCGACACCGACCCACAGATGCGCCTCGACGGCGAGCGAGAAGACGAGAAACTTGCCGATGAACCCGGCAGTTAGAGGGACGCCGGCGAGCGCGGCGAGCAACACGGTGAGCGCGAGCGCGAGCTGCGGGTTGGTTTTTCCGAGACCGTTGAAATCCTTGATCATTTCCCCGTCGCGCTGGATGCGGACTTGGGCGAGGACGAAGAACACGCCGAGGGTCATCAGCAGATAGGTGGCGAGGTAGAACGAAACGACCTTGACGGAACCTTCGGAAAGCGCGGTTTCGGGTTTCCAAGCGGCGAGCGCGAGGAGGAGGAATCCGGCGTGGGCGATCGAGGAGTAAGCGAGCAGGCGCTTGAAATTCGTCTGCGGGATGGCGGCGAGGTTTCCGAATAGCAGCGTGCAGCAGGCGAGGATGAGTAGCAGATTGAGAAGCGGTCCGCGCGTGAGATCGCTGGTGAGGAATGGCTCTACGAAACGCATCAGGAAGATGAAACCGGCGGCCTTGGAGCCGACGGAAAGAAACGCGGTGGTCGGTGTGGGAGCTCCTTGATAGACATCGGGAATCCAGACCTGCATGGGAACCGCGCCGATCTTGAAACCGATGCCGACCATGACGAGGGCGATGCCGAAGAGCAGACCGGACGGATTGGTGATCATGTTGGACATGATGAGTGAGCGGCTTGCTAGACAAACCATCGTGCCGGTTGTCCCGTAAATCCAAGCGATGCCGTAAACGAGGAAGCCGGTGCTGAGCGCACCGAGGATGAGGTATTTCACCCCGGCTTCGAGCGAGCCGACATTGCGGCGCATGTAAGCGACGAGGATGTAAAAGGTGATGGTGATGAGTTCGAGCGCGACGAAGGCTCCGGCGAGGTCTCTGGCGGAGGCGAGCCACATCATGCCGGCACAGGCGAAGATCGGGAGTGTGTAGAACTCGCCGGTGCCGTTTTCGGAGCCGGGATGATCGGTGAAGCGGGCGAGGATTTTCCGGTAATCGACTGAGAGAAGAAGGACGAAGATCGTGGTGACGAGGGCGAAAATCTTGTAGAAGCGGGCAAGGGAATCGAATTGATAGAACCCGCTGAGCCAATGCGGCCATGCGGCTCCGGGAGTCGGTCCGGTGGCCTGCATGGTGAGGACAAGAATGATGCCAAGGCCGATGGCCGCGGCGATGCCAAGCCTAGCCTTGCTTCTAGGGGATTCGAACGCTTCGGCCATCAGCAGGAGGATGCCGAGGGTGACGGTGAGAGCTTCTAAATAATAGGCGGGCATGGGAGAAAAATTTCAGAGTCCAGAATCCAGATTTAAGAAGAAGGATTACTTGAGAAGATTGAGTAAAAGGTTCGGATAGAGTCCCACCGCGAACAGCGCGAGCACCAGTAGCGTTGCCGGAATGCGGTCCGCCACGGTCAGATCGGCGGCGGATTCGGTGGCTTTCACGGCCGGGCCTTGGAAGATGTTCCGATAGGCGCGGAGCATATAGACGGCGGAAATGACCACGCCCCAGATGGAAAGGATGCAGGCGATCTGGACCGGGCCGAGGCCGGTGGTGCCGTTGTAGCTCTTGAAGGCGGAAAGGAAGACGAGGATTTCGCCAGAGAAATTGGCGAGGCCGGGCAGGCCGATGGAAGCCATGGCCGCGATGCCGAACAGGAAGGCAAGGCCGGGCGCGGATTTGGCGAGGCCGCCGAGATCCTGGAGGTCGAGCGAGCCGGTGTTGCGCTCGATGCGGTCGGCTAGGCCGAAGAGCAGCGCGATGGAAATGCCGTGAGCGAACATCAGCACGATGGCGGCGGAACGGGCCAGCGGGTTTTCCGGGAAGGCGATCAGCGCGGCGATGGCGAGGAAGATGTAGCCCATGTGCATCACCGAGGAGTTGCCTAACATGAGGTCGAGCCGCTTCTGCGAAATGGTGACCCAACCGACCCACAGGATGTTGCCTAGCAGCAGGACGAGCAGGGGAGTGAGCCAGAAATGCAGGCCTTCGGGGACGAGCGGGATGGCGACACGCAGCAAGCCGTAGAGGCCGAATTTTTTCAGCACACCGGCATGTAACATGGCGACAGGTGCCGGAGCACTGGCATAAGCCGGAGCCGCCCACGAGTGGAATGGGAACAAGGAAACGAGCGTGCCGAAGCCGACGATGAGCAGCGCGGCGATGCTTTTTTGCGAGGCAGAATCGACTTTTCCAGCGGCCTTGACCATTTCCACCATGTTGAAAGTGCCGGTGAGATTGGCGAGCCAGACGAGACCGGCGAGCAGAACGATCGAGCCGAGGCCGAGATAGATGGTGATCTTCCAAGCGGCTTCGCGGCGGTCGCCTCGGCCTAACATGCCGATCATCAGGAACGTCGGGATCAGGGCGAGTTCGTGGAAGGCATAGAAGAAAAACAAATCGGTCGCGGCGAATGCACCAAGCGCGCCGGCGGAGATCAGGAGCGACGAGCCGAAGTAAAGTTTTTCGCGGCCTGCGGGAGCTTTGCCGGAAAGCACTGCGGCGAGCGTGACGATCACAGAAAGCAGCACCATGATGACGCTCATGCCGTCAGTGAAGCCGAAGGCGAGGTTGAGCGCGGGCTTTTCAAGGACCGGCACTGAAAACGACCAAAGGCCCGTGTTCGTCCAGGACAACGCGGCGATGAAGCCGAGCGCCAGATTGAGCGCGGAGGCGGCGATGGCGGTGAACCGGGCGGGCGCGCCGAAGAGGATCGCGATGAACGCGGCGAGCGGGAGAAAGACGAGCAGTAAGAGCATGGGATTAGAATGGTTAGTTTGCCTTTTTCCGGGTGGTTCGGAGTTTGCGGACGGGTTTTGGATTCGGAATGGTGTGAATGCCCATCTCACGGGCGGGCTGGGCGGGAGGTGCCATCAACTGGCGGATCGCGTCGAAAACGATGCGAAACTGGCCATCGTATTTTTTCTCGATGGTCTCTAGCTTGCGGGCTAAGTCGGCATTGGAGGCAAGTAACTCACGAAGGCGGACGAAAGTCCTCATGATGGCGATGTTGACCTGCACGGCACGATCGCTACGTAGGACGCTGGAAAGCATTGCTACGCCCTGCTCGGTAAAAGCCATAGGAGATGCGCCCCCCAATTTGCCAAGGCCTGGTATCACATTCTGTGATACCAGGTCGGTGATTTCAGCATGGGTGAGTTCGAACATGAAGTCAGTCGGGAATCGGTCAGGATTGCGGCGGACAGCTTGTTTCAGCGCACGGGTCTCGACTTGGTATAGCTCGGCGAGTTGGAAATCGAGCATGACTCTCTGTTCCCGAAACAGCAGGATGCGCTGTTTGACTTGGATTGAGAGCTTGGACGAGTGCATGGGAGAGAATATTGTCGGTTTTGTGTTCAGCGGCCGAAGACAGTGAAATAGACGACGAGGATGACACCGAGGCCGAAGGCGAAGGCATATCCCTGGAGGCTGCCGGATTGGACTTTGCGGAAGATGTTGCCGGATGATTCGGCGGCGCGGCTCAGGCCGCCGACGAGCAGGCCGTTGATGATGAATTCATCGAAGAACGCAATGATGGCGGCGAAGGCATCTTGGAAATAACGGACAAGACCTTTTTCATAGATCTCATCGAGGTAGAACCGATTGCGGAACAGCGGGATGGAAACGGGGTCCTTTTCCTTACCGGAGTAGAGGACGTAGCCGGCCAGCAACCCGAGAACGAGCGAGGCAATGGATGCACCGAGGATCACCAAATGACCCTCACCGTGCTCGTGGGCGTGGATCCGCGGGTCCATGGCATTGAGCGGACCTGTTAGCCACGCTGAGCCGATCGCCATGGCGGCCAGCAGCGCGAGTGGAATCCACATCAGCGGACCGACCTCGTGAGCGTGGTCCGCGTTGTGCGAACGAGTCTTGCCGAGGAAGGCAACCACATAAGCGCGGGTCATGTAGAATGTCGTTAGAAATGCGACGAACACGGCGATGCCGAACAGGAACTTGTTATGACCGTAGGCGGCCGAGAGGATTTCCTCCTTCGAATAGAAACCGGATGTCACGTAAGGCACGGCGATGAGCGCCGCGGTGCCGAGCGCGAAGGTGACGCCGGTGATCGGCATCTTCTTCAGCAAACCGCCCATTTTCCAGATGTCTTGTTCGTGGTGGCAGGCATGGATCACTGCGCCGGCACCGAGGAAGAGCAACGCCTTGAACCAAGCATGGGTGAACAGGTGGAACATTCCCGCTTCACCGGAAACAAGCCCCACGGCCATCACCATATAACCGAGCTGGGAGAGCGTGGAGTAAGCGAGCACGCGCTTGATGTCGTCCTGTTGGGTCGCCATCAACGCGGCGGCGAGCGAGGTCAGGCCGCCGGTCCAGGCGATGATGGTGCTGGCAGGGAGGCCTTCGAAGTGCTCGAAGCCAAGCGTGAATTGCAGGCGGAACAACATGTAAACTCCGGCGGCAACCATGGTCGCAGCGTGGATCAAGGCGGAGACGGGAGTCGGGCCTTCCATGGCGTCGGGCAGCCAGACGTGGAGCGGAAGCTGGGCGGATTTTCCAACAGCTCCGCAGAAGATGCAGAGGACGGTGGCGGATAGGACGCCGGTGAAAATTGCGGGGTTGGCGGCTTGGAAGGCTTCTAGCCCGTCTTTCATCCCATCGAACGTTAGATGCCCGGTGATGCCCCATAACATCAGGATGCCGACCATGAATCCGAAGTCGCCCACGCGGTTGCAAAGGAAGGCTTTCTTCGCGGCATCGGCGGCGGAGTCCTTCTGATACCAGTGGCCGATGAGTAGATAGGAACTCAGTCCGACCAACTCCCAGAAGATGAAGGTCATGATGAAATTGTCCGCCAGCACGATGCCGGTCATCGAGAACATGAACAGCGACAGGCCGGTGAAATAGCGCGCCTTGGCGTCGTCGTCCTTCATGTAGGCCAGCGAGAAAATATGGACTAACAGGCCGACGCCGGTGACGACGATCATCATTCCGGTGGAAAGCCGGTCGAGCTTGATGCCGATGTCGATGGAGAAATCCCCGATGCTGGCCCAGGCGAAATGGGCGGTTTCATTTTTGCCCAGCAACATCAAGGCCATCACGAAAGTGGCCAGCGCGGAGGCCACGGAGATGATCGGCGCGAGCCCGGTTTTCTTCAGGACGAGTTGGTTCGCCGCTGCGACGACGAGCGGGAGAAAGAGGAGGATCCAAGCGAGATTCATAAGATGGAAAGTGAAATCAGTGGTTGAATTCTTCAGCCTTTCAGCGAGGTCAGCTCATCCGTGTGGATGGTTTGGCGCGCGCGGTAGAGGGCGACGATGATCGCGAGGCCGACGGCGACTTCCGCGGCAGCGACGGTGATGACGAAGAAGACGAGCATCTGGCCGTTGTAATCGGGCAGGCCGTTAGGAGTCGGGTTGAAGCGGGAAAACGCGACCAGCGTCAGGTTCGCCGCGCTGAGCATGAGTTCGAGACACATGAAGACGATGATGATGTTGCGGCGAATCACCACTCCTGCCAGACCGATGGCGAAGAGGAGTCCGGAGACCAGGAGGTAGTCGTTGAGTGTGGCCATGAAAAAGTTTGCTAGTTTTCAGTGTTCAGTTTTCAGGGAGGAACTTACTCGGACTGGCGCTTGGAGAGGACAACGACGCCGACGGTGGCGACGAGGAGCAGGACGCCGAGGATTTGGAACGGAAGATTGTAGTCGGTGAACAAGGTGTGGCCAATGAGATGGACGTCGGGGAGTTTGCCTTGGGTGAGCGTGGCGGCGATCTTGCTGTTGGCCGGGAAGCCGCTCGCTGCGGACACGAGCACTTCCTTGTCGAGCACCGGCGCGAGTTTGTTAGGTGAGCGGGCGAGGACGCCGATCAACTGCACCATGAAAGCGGCGACAAGCGCAATGCCGGCGGCGATCGGGAGGAGGGGCTTGGTAGCTTTCGCCTCATCCTTGAGATCGAGCAGCATGATGATGAACAAGAACAATACCATCACCGCGCCGGTATAGACGAGGATTTGAATCACCCCGACGAAGAACGCACTGAGACCGATGAACAATCCTGCCAGTCCGACGAAGCAGGTGACCACCGAGAGTGCGCTGGATACCGGATTGCGGAAAGCAATCACGGCCACGCCGCCGATTAGCATGACGGTGGAGAAGAGCCAGAAGAGATAGGAGGGCATAAGAAAGTTGCTAGTGTTCAGTTTGAAGTTTTCAGGGGGGCCAGTTTCTTGCTGAAAACTGAACACTGAAAACTAGCAAACTTATTTGAGTTCGTTCCACTTGTTCACAAGGCCGACGCGGGTGCCGCCGATTTCGTAGAGTCGCTTCTTGTCGTGAACCATATCGGCGCGTTTGAGGCCGGTGATGAGATAGTCCTTGCGCAGATAGATCGCTTGCTCAGGGCAGACTTCCTCGCACATGCCGCAGTAGATGCAGCGAATCATGTCGATGTCGAATTCCAGCGGGCGTTTTTCCACCTTGGCCCATGGGTCGTCAGAAGGGATTTCTGCGGGGATGATCTTGATCGCTTTGGGCGGGCAGATGAATTCGCAAAGTTGGCAGGAAACGCAGCGTTCGCGACCTTGCTCGTCGGTGACGAGCGCGGGTGCTCCGCGGTAGTATTCGGGTAGATGGTCATCCCAGCGTTGTTCGGGGAATTGCATGGTCACGCCGAGGCCGGACGAGGCGAGCGAGTCGGCTCCCACCGACTTGCCGCAGAGGGATTTGACCGCGTGGGTCATGGTAAGAAGGAAGCCTTTGATGAGTGCTCCGAAGTAGATTTTCTCACCGAAATTGAGTTTCGGGCGCTGGAGTTTAATGACGGCCATATAGAGAAAAGTTAGGAAGTGGAACTCGCGAGTTCGCGAAGTTTATTAAGGTTAAGCGCCCCGCCGCCGCGAAGGTAGAAGGTGGTGATGGCTTCACGAAGAGTGCGGTAGAGGGCTGGATCGGTGATGGCGAGGTCTTTTGGTAAATCCGCTTCTGCAAATTCCACTGCGGCTCCGACATCCGCCCAGCGACGTTCTTTCAACGCCCGCGCAATCCCGTCTGGACGGGTGAGCAGTGTTTGAGCGATGATTTCCTGTTCGCGAGTCATGGAGTTCAATTCGAATCAGAGTGCGACTTCGAGGTAAATGAGGTTTTCCATGCCCTGTGCTTTCGCTGTTGGTGGGAACGCGTTGACGATCCTTTTGATTTCTGCAACGTCGGGTTGATAGGCTTTTAGTAAGTAGAGAATGTCCTGAAGATCCTTTTCGGCAGCGCGGGTAAGTTTTGAGGCAATGATATTCTCGATCGGTGGCCGAGAGATTTCCAAGCGCCCCATTCTTTCCATTAGAACTGGGGTGAACTCTCCGGTTTGGACAATCCCGGGTTCTATGATCTGGAGGTATTGTTCATCTGGCTCTAGGTATTCCTTTGGATTGAAAAGAATACCGGCTTGTTCTGCGGCTGTCTTCAGTTCGAGAGTGTCGTAGTGACTCTCGGGCTTCCAGATATCCAGATCGCGAGAAGCCCGTTCTGGCATGTTGCCTAGCAGGCAAGCGGCCGAGCCGATGAGGCATAGTTGCACGGGCGGTCCCTCATTTCCCAAGGCGCGAGCCATGCTTTCCAAAGACCGCATCCAGCGTTCTTTGTTGTAGAGAGGGATGGAAGATTCCGAAGACATGCAAACAACTGGGATCAAGCTCGTAAAACTTTAGGCCGCTCCTCAGAGACTTTAGCGACCCAGATCACGGCGACGGTGACCACGGCTAACAGGACGGCTCCGATGCTAATGATGGTGCCCTTGAGTTGGGGGGCGGCGATGATGAGGGCGGCGAGGAAGACGTTGATGAGTGCGGCTTCGAAGAACACCACCCAGCCGAGTCTCATGAGTTGATCATAACGGAACCGCGGCACGGTCCAGCGGACGAGGATAAAGAAAAGAATGAAGCCGATGAGTTTGGTTAGGAAACAACCCATATGGATAAGTCCGCCGAAGTAGAAGTCGCCGATGTGGAGTTTTGCGACCATGGCATCCAGCCCGAAGCCAATCGACCAGCCGCCGAGGAAGAGGGTGATGATGAGCGCGGAGCCGATGACCATGGAAGCGTATTCACCCATGAAGAACATCGCGAATTTCATGGAGGAGTATTCGGTGTGATAACCGCCGACGAGTTCGGTTTCGCACTCGGGAAGGTCGAATGGCATCCGATTGGTTTCCGCGAAGATAGAGATAGTGAAAATGAGAAACGCGATGGCGGCGGGAAACCAAAACAGCGCGGTGTTTAGGTCGGGTAGGCCGAGGTGGCCGTCCTTCCAGAAGGGAAGGAGTAACCAGCCGTTGTCGGCTTGGTGTTGGACAATGGTGCTTAAATTCAAATCGCCATAGTATAACAAGACCGGGATGATCGAGAGGCCGAGCGCAATTTCATAAGAAATCATTTGCGCAGTGGAGCGCACACCGCCGATGAAAGGGAACTTGGAGTTGGACGACCAACCGGCAAGAGTGATGCCATAAACTGATAGCGAGGCGACCGAAAAAATGAACAGCGGGCCGATGTCGAGATCGGCGATAACCAGTTTTTCGCTGTGGCCGAAGATACTAATCGGCGAGCCAAAAGGGACCACACAAACTGTGATAAGTGCCGGGGCGACAGTGAGCGCCGGAGCCAGCCAGTAGAAGGCTTTGCGGACATGAGCCGGGGTGAAATCTTCTTTGAGGAAAAGCTTCAAACCATCGGCAATCGGTTGGATGAGACCGAAGAAATGGAAGTCCTTTTTAAATCCAAACAAGGTCAGCGGAATGCCCACTCGGTTAGGGCCGACGCGATCTTGAATCACGGCTGAGAAACGCCGCTCGAAGTAAACGGACAATGGAACCAGCGGCAAGACCACCATGAAGGTCAGGATGACGATCTTCGCGACAATGATAGCGATTTGGAAAATGAGTTCCGGCATGTGGTCGGTGAATTGAAAGTTAGAAAATCAGCCGTTGATCAACCCTGCCGCCTTGCGGGCGCGTTCGTTTTGCAAAAGCGGGATCTGGTAGCCGGTGTCAGCGACTTGCGTGCCTTGATGGCCGATCTTTGAAAGGGTGAGTCCGGTGAAGGCCGGAATTATCTCGGCGAGTGCTTTGAAGATATCCTCGATGTGGTGTGCTTCGTTTTTCCCGCCGGAGAGGGCGAGGATGAGGTCGCGGAGGATTTCCCAATCGTCGTGGGCTTGGCCGGGAAGTTCGACGGCGCGGTTGAGGCGTTGGAGGCGGCCGGATAGATTGACCATCGAGCCGCGTTTTTCGGCGAAGGCGGCGGAAGGAAGGACAATGTGGGCGCGCTCGGCGGTGGGATTGGCGAGGACGCTGGTTTGGAGGAGGAAATCGAGCTGCTTGAGGTCATCTGCGGTGAATCCGGCGTCGGTGATGAGATCTTCGCCGAGGACGATGAGGGATTTGATCGAGCCATTGCGGACGCTGTCGCGGATGAACGCGAGACCGGAGTAGGGAGTTTCCGTGCCGAGAATCAGTTTCGCACCGGTGGTGTTAGGGTTGCGGTCGGCGGCGACGAGCAGGGCATCTGCCTCCCCGGAACGTGGGACGAGCGAGATCAGGTTGGTGCCGATCTCTGCGGCGAGCGCGCGGGTGAGGAAGAGTTCCTCATTGGTCATGCGGCCGGAAGCGATGATCGCAACTTGTCCGGGGGGGATGGCTTTGAGGCGGGCGGCGGCTTCCGCTAGGGCGGCGTGCCAGGTGGTGGCGACGAAGTTAGACGGCGAGACGCTGGCACTCAAGGCGAGCGGCTCGGTGAGGCGGGCGGCGCTGTCGATGTAGTGGAAATTCAAACGATGCGAGTCGGGCATCCAGGCGGAGTTGACCTCGTCGTTTTGGCGCGGGGTGATACGGTGGATGTTATTTCCGCGAGCCCAGACGGTGATGTTGGTGCCGGTGCCGCAGTTCACGTCGATGGTCGGAGTTTCTTTGAGAAACCAAACGCGCATCTGGAAGCGGAAGTCGTTGGAAGTGAGCGCACCGACCGGGCAAATGTCGGCGGTGTTGAGCGAGTAGTTGGAATCCAACAAGCGACCTGGATGGACCGTTAGAGTGGTGTGGGTGCCGCGCTGGGTGAAGCCGAGGACTGGATCGGAGGCGACTTCATCCATGAAACGGATGCAGCGGCTGCACATGATGCAGCGCTCGTCGTCGAGCCGGATGCGCGGACCGATATCGACATTTTTCGGCTTTTTCACCTTCATGTCCACGAACCGCGAGACGCCGCGACCGTGTTGGACGGATTGTTCTTGGAGGCGGCATTCGCCGGCTTGGTCGCAGATCGGGCAGTCGAGCGGGTGATTGATCAGGAGGAACTCCATCACGCCCTCGCGGCATTTTTCGACGAGCTCGCCGGTGGTGCGGATGCCCATGTTTTCGCCGATGGTGTTGGCGCAGGCGATGACCGGACGCGGCATCCAGCCGATGATTTCGTAGCCATTCTCATCGCGTTGCGGCTCCTGGCCGGGCGCGGGGCGGGGCGGCATGCCCATTTGCACGAGACACATCCGGCAGTTTCCGGGCGAGCTGAGCTTCGGGTGGTAACAATAATGGGGGACGGTGATTTGCGCCTGGCGGCAGGCTTCGATCATCCGTGTGCCTTTGGGAAACTGGTGCCAAACGCCGTCAATCTGGACGTTGACCATGCCTTTTGCGGCAGCAAGGTCTTTGGGCAGGTTCATTTCCGCGGTTGCCGAAGGTGTGTCGCTCATGGCTGGATAAGAGCGCCGGACGCTTGTGCAAGAATCGCCCGGGGTTGCTCGCGCGGGAATATGTCCACCCGGCGCGGACCCGGCAAGCGTGCTTTGTGAAAAGTTTCACAAGCGCATGGCCCGAAGGTCTCAAGGCACACCTTTTGATTCGCCACGGCAGCAACTCTGGATATTTTTCTGCCAGTGCCAGCACCTGGAAATTCCCTCTCCGAGACCCGGCCTGTCCAAGCGCGTGACGGTGGAAATCCACCGCTGAATCTGCGGTTTCGGATTCTAATGGTTTTAGCCCTCTGCGGGCTGCTGCTCAATGTCCTGTTGCTGGATTGGAAGCTCTCCGGTCCAGCCGATGGAATTGCCGGATGTGGCGGGGGAGGCGGGTGCAATGAGGTGTTGGCTTCCCGCTGGTCGCTGGTTTTCGGGCTGCCTGTCCCGGTTTTGGGAATCATCGTTTACGTCCTGCTCTGTGCCGCGCTGCGGTGGAGGATGAGCATGATGGCCGCGTTCTGTTATGGGGCGATCTCCGGCTCCGCCGCATGGTTGATCATCGTGCAGGCGGTTCTGCTTCATCACTTCTGTCCCTGGTGCATGGCCGCCCACGGCGTGGGAATTCTGATCGCCGTGGTGGCTTGGACGGCGAATCCATGGGACGGCGCATTCCGCCAAGGTCTCTTGGCAGGACTCGCCGCGGCATTCGGACTGGCCCTGTCACAGCTTCTCGGAGCCGCTCCCGCAACCCATCGGATCGACGTCGAATCGACCATTTCGCCGTCGCGGGGGATTCACGAACAAGGAACCGGGCGCAAGATCGCCTTCGATGACGGAATGAGAATCTACGACAATTCCTCGTTGCCCGGCCTTGGTGCCGTCGAGGCGAAGCATGTGCTGGTGGAGTATTTCGATTACCAATGCCCGTCCTGCCGCACGATGAGTGGCTATCTATCCGCGCTGATCTGGAAGCACCCCGAGGTCCGCGTGCTGGTGCTGCCGGTTCCTCTGGACCATGGCTGCAATCCGGCGCTCGCCCCGGCGGACGACGGCCATCCGGGCAGTTGCGAGCTAACAAAAATCGCTCTCGCCGTGTGGCGCGTGAAACCGGTGGCCTACCCGGCGATTCACCGGGCGTTCTTGTCCGACCCGCCGCCGGGCCAAGCTGCCGCCTTGTCGCTTGCCCGCGAACAAGTCCCGCCCGCAGAGCTTGAAGCGGCCATGCACGAGCCATGGATTGATCAGCTCATCCAAGCGAACATCGCGGACTGGGTTTCATTTTCTGGAAAGACCCGCCAATTGCCCAAGCTTCTGGTCTCCGGAAAACGAATTCTCCACGGACTGCCGTCAGGAGAAGCTGACTTCATCCGGGTGATGGAAAAGGAACTCGGCCTTTAGCCGCAGTGCGCCGGATTGCCGGAAATAACAGCAACCCGCGTAAATATTTTAGCGGAACCGTTCAAAAGTTTTTAAAAAAATTCTTGATTTGGTAAGGATCTCTTGATTGCCTCGCCAAGTTAGACAAGCCGAACGCGTGATAATGCGGGCGGTGACAATGCTTTATTCGCAGTCCTGCTCCTTCTTCCCGTTATGGAAACCCCGTTCATCCGCCTTGCCCGTGTCGCGCGTTGCGTGTTCCCCGCCATTCTTCTGGGGGTCGCCTCCACCGCCGCCGCCCAGACCACCAGCGACGGGGCGCTGCGGATGGAAGTGATCACCGCCCACAATTTCGTGGTGGATTCCAACGTGGAAACTCCGGCCTCTTACAGCCCGTCCGCCGCCCACCTCGGGGTGAAAATCGTCAACACCGGCTCGGTGCCCCTGACGAACATCGTGATCAACATGGGCGATCTGCTCAATCCGCTGACGAGCAGCGGCACGCCCGGCACATTCCCGGCGCGGACGGTGACGGTGGGAGGCTCCCAAGGTTATTCGGGCACTTTCGCGCTGCAAATGCCCGGTGGTGCGGCGGATGCCGTTCGCGCCATCCCCAGCTTGGCACCGGGAGCATCGGTGGTGCAGTATTTTTTCGTCACCTATCCTTTGAAGGATCCTTCCGGCAACAGCGTGGCGGGCGCGGCACCGGATCCCAATGACGACCTGTGGTTGAACTACGACATCTGGGCGAGCGCTCAGGAAGGAGCTACGACCCGGCGCGTTGGAGCAATTTCCAAGGTCACGATGCGCAATGAGATTTCCGCGATGGCGAACAAGATCTGGCCGAACACGACCAGCAAGGTTCCGAGCCGGTATCTGGACGCGATCCAACAAAGTCTCGGCTGGCGGCCTTCTGGTTCCCCGCAGGCCGGTTCCAACGCCCAGTTAGAAGGTATCTGGTATGACCTCGGAAACGTGGGCGCGGGGTTTGACAACAACGGCGACGGTATTCCCGACCGCAACGCCTGGATGCAGCCTGTCGGTGATCCTGCCAAATTTGACCCGCTCGCGATGCGCTTGGTGAAGTGCTATGGCATCGTGATCGTCAAGCTGAACAACGGCACCGAGCAGCTCATCCCGTTCGAAGACAAACTCTACTTCGAAAACATTCCTGCCAACAACACCGGAGCCGTGGGCCTGGTCTTTTATGAATTTCTGCCCTTGTCGTCGGGCCGCACGGCGGCGATGTCGCCCTATCAGGAAGTCGCCTCGGGCTTCGACAACGAGAAATTCAATGGCGACTACGGTGCATCCAGCGTCGCGCTCACCTCCACGGCTCCCGCCGTGACTTTCAACAAGACCGGTCCGGCTTTCGTCGCCGGGGGCAGCAGCGCCACTTACAGTCTCACGGCGGCCAATACCGGCACCACCAGCCTCGGCATTCCCTTGCAGAGTCTGCCCTTCGTGTTCGAGGACGCGATCCCGGCGGGACTGGTTTACGTGGCCGCTACTGCCACCGCAGCCAATACCATTCCCGCAGGCAATTCCGTGACCGTCTCATGGTCCACCGACAACGGCGCGAGTTGGGTCACCACCGAACCCGCGGCCGCCAGCGTCACGCGTGTCCGTTGGACGCTCGGCTCCGCCCTGGCCCCGGCCACCACCGCGACCGTGGGCTTCCAAGCTGCAGTTCCTGTTAGCTATGCTGCGGTGAGCATCGACAACACCGCCGTCATCAAACTCGGTCCGACCGGCTCGCTGGCAACCTCCACCGTGACCACTCGTCTCACGGGAAACAACTCCATCGGCGACCTCGTTTGGAAGGATGACAACCGCGATTCCATCAAAGGGGGCGGCGAAACCGGCATTCCTAACATCACGGTCAACCTTTACTCTGACACCAACGGCAACGGTGTCGTGGATTCTAGTGAACCGCTCTACGGCACGACGCTGACGAATGCCAGCGGCATCTACTCGTTCTCCGCTCTCCCTGATGGCAATTACGTGGCGGTGGTGGATTACACCGACACCGATCTCCCTGCTGGCTATACCTTGCCGAATTCCGCTTCCGCTTCGATCGCCGCTGCCCTCGACCCAACGAGAGCCAGTGCCACTGCGGTGAATTTCCTGACTGCGGACTGGCCGTTCATCGCCGCTCTAACCGTCGTGAAAAGCACCAGCCCAACGACCTACGGGGCGGGCGCGTTGATCACCTACACCCTTGATTTGGAAAACAACGCCGCGCCCGTGGCGGCGAAGGCCACTCCCGGACAAACGTCTTGGTCCACCACCGTGACCGGCAACCGCGCCGGGCAGAATCCCACCAACGCCCAAGGATCTCCCGACAGCGTCTATGCCCGTCTCGACCAAACCGCGAGCGCGGACAATCTCGCGAACAGCGGCCTGTCATTTGCCAATCCCACCGGCACCATCACCAAGGTGGAAATGGTCTTCAATGCCTACCTCAGCCAAGCGCTCTCCGATGACAGGCTGGACGTGTCCCTAAACGGAACCCTTTTCTCGACACTGACCACCGCGCAGCTCAATGCCATGACCGCTCCGGCCGATATTCGGGCGGTGGACATCACCTCCAAGAATGCCACTTGGACGTGGGCCTTGGTGCAGGCTCTCACCGGAAATCTCAAAACTAACAAAACGAGTGCCGGCGACCCGGGTGTCCTTTGGGTGGACAGCATCGGCTTCCGCGTCACCACGACCGCCGCCGCGCCTGCGGTCGGCACTTATGGTCCATCCACCATTGATCCGCTGCCACTCGTCGATACCTACGATGCGGCCAAGTTGCAGTATATTTCCGCTTCGATCGCGCCCACCTCGACGAGTTCGGGCACGATCTCGTGGAGCAATCTCGGCCCCCTCAATGCGGGCACCCGCAAGTCCATCGACGTCGTTTTTCGCGCCCTCACCCCGCCGGACATCAATGCCAATGGCGAGCCCGACCCCACCACCACCATCAACACCGCGACTTCCACCGGCGGCTATTTCGTCTCCGGTCGTCCGACCAATCCCGCCACCGGAAATGTCACTGTCACGATCAACCCGCGCGGCTCCATCGGCGATCTCGTCTGGTGGGACATCAATGCCAACGGCATCAAAGACGTCACCGAACCGGGCTTGGCCAACGTGCTGATCACCCTCGACAACGGCGCGCAAACCCGCACCGACTCCACCGGCTACTATCTGTTTCCCAACCTCGTCGATGGCACCTACACCGTCACCGTGGGCACCGCCACGCTGCCGTGGACCACGTTCTCCCAGACCAAGGATCCCGACGCCACCGTCAACAATGCCAGCACCGTCGTGATCAACAACAACGACGGCCTGTCCACCAACAACTCCTACCTCGACCGTGACTTCGGCTACGACTCCGCGTCCAACGTCATCTCAGGCACGGTCTTCCGGGACAACAACGGCAACGGCATCCAAGGCTCCGGGGAAATTTCCCTCGCCGGCGTGACCGTCACCTTGACCGGCACTTCGGGCGCGACCACCACCACCGACAGTTCGGGCAACTACTCCTTCGGTTCGCTCGCCAATGGCACTTACACCGTGACGGTCACCCAGCCGGCTTCCACCATCCAGACCCTCGATCCTGACGCGACGGTCAACAATGCCACCACCAAAACGGTCACCGGCGGGAATCTCTATCCGAACAACAATTTCGCCTATCAGCCGTCCGGCAGCCTCACCCTCGGCGACACTCTCTACATCGACTGGAACGGCAACGGCACCCAGGACACCGGCGAGGAAGGGATTGCCGCAGTGGACATGTTTCTCTATCAGGATGCCAACGGCGACGGCCTGATTGATCCCGCGACTGACGCCTTGAGAGCCACGTCCGTCACCAGCGCGAGCGGCGTCTATGGCTTCACCGGTCTTCCCGCAGGCAACTACATCGTGGTGGTCAACACCGCCGACCCACAGTTCCCCGCCGGGGTGATCCAGATCCAGGACTATGACGGCACCCGCGACAGCCGTGCCGTCGTGAACCTGACCGTCAGCCTGGCCACGGTGGACTTCGGCTACAAGCCACAGGGCACCGCCAGCATTGGCGACACCGTCTTCATCGATACCGACGGAGATGGCGTCAAGGATGCCATCGAAAGCGGAATCGCCAACGTGGGCGTGACGCTTTACGAAGACACCAACGGCAACGGCGTGATCGACGCTGCCACCGATGCCGTCCTTGCCACCGCCACCTCCAGCGCGTCCGGCACCTATCTGTTCTCCGGTCTCGCCGCTGGAAATTACCTAGTTGATGTCAATGAAACGGCCGCCAGCATTCCAAGCGACGCTTACGGTAACAAGTACCGGCGCACCACCGCCGACCCGCACGTCGTGGTGCTGGCCGCCGGACAAGCCTACCTAACGGCTGATTTCGGATTCGCCGCCGCCGCGACCATCGGGGATTTCGTGTTCTTCGATTCCAACGGCAACGGCACCCAGGACATTGCCGAAACCGGCATCCCGAACGTGACCGTGCAGCTTTTCCTCGATGCCAATCAGGACGGCGTGGCCGACTCGCCGACGCCGCTGGCCACCACCAC
Source organism: Akkermansiaceae bacterium (assembly GCA_031371325.1). Classification (GTDB taxonomy): domain Bacteria; phylum Verrucomicrobiota; class Verrucomicrobiia; order Verrucomicrobiales; family Akkermansiaceae; genus Luteolibacter. The sequence continues at coordinate 33,078 of JANMJJ010000212.1, forward strand.
CACGGCCACCGGCAGCGGTGCCAATCCGGTCGGCTTCTATCAGTTCAGCAACCTCGCCGCTGGCACCTATTTCGTGAAGGTTCTCACCACCTCGCTGCCGCAGTCGGGTGGTCAACCGATTCCGCTCACCGCCGATCCCGATCGCGATGGCGTGCCGGTGAATGACAACACCTACCCAAGCCTGCCAGCAGGGGATAACGGCGATTCGCTGGTGATCGTCTCGCTGGGCAGCAACTACACCGGCGCAGACTTCGGCTATCAACCGCCCGGCGCGGTCGGCGACTTCGTGTGGCTCGATCTCGATCAGGATGGCGTTCAGGATGCGGGCGAACCCGGCATCTCCGGTGTCACCGTGAGGATCACCAATGGAACGACCACCTACACCGCCACCACCGACCTCGACGGCTATTGGAGCGTTGCCAACATTCCTAACGGCGCATGGACCGTGAGTGTTCCCGCATCCAACTTCACGTCCGGCGCGGCGCTTGAAGGCACCGCCGCCACCTACGACGCGGACGGCGGCTTGAATTCCTCGGTCGCCATCGTGCTCACCAACGGCATCGTCAATCTCGCTGCCGGCAACCTCGGCCTCGACTTCGGTTATAAACTCAACGGCTCGTACTCGCTTTCCGGAACGGTCGTCACCCATGACACCCGGGTCGCCGGCACTGCGGACGACACCGACGACTTTTACGATGATGGCGTGGACCAAGATGCGGGATCGCTGGATGAAACCGAACTCTCCGGCACTGTCGTCTATCTCTACACCACCGGCGGTCGCTTCTTCGGCAGCACGACGACCGATGCGGCTGGAAACTATGGCTTCTCCGGCCTGCCGGCCGGCACCTACCGGGTGATCATCGGCGCGCTGGCGGATTCCACTCTCACCACCACTGCGGCCAACAATCCGGCGGTCAGCTCGGTGAATTCGTCGAGCGGCACCTCGGTCATTCAAACGCTCGCCATCACCACCGCCAGTGTTAGCAACGTGGACTTCGCCTTCATCTCCAACGTGAATTTCGACTACGGCGATCTGCCCTTGATCTACGGTGCCACCACGTTGGCTCAGGACGGCGCACGCCATACGATTCCTTCCGGCGGCTCCACCGTCTATCTGGGCGGTGCTCCGGATGCGGAAACCAATGGGGTTCCTTCCACTTTGGCCAACGGTGACGATTCGCTCGGCACCGATGATGAAAACGGCATCGTCCCGCTTTCGATCGCAGCGTGGACCAACGGCGCAGCCGGCGGTTCCATCCAGGCCACGGTCACCGGCAGCGGCTGGCTGGTCGGCTGGATCGACTGGAACCATGACGGCGATTTCCTCGATTCCGGCGAATTCGTGGTCAGCCAGGCGGTTGCCACGGGCGCATCTAACATTAGCATCACGATCCCCGCAGGCACCATCGGAGCCGGTTCGGAAAGCTGGCTCTCTCGCTTCCGTATCTTCACCACCCAGCCCGCTTACCCACTCTTCAGCTACACCGGCGCGGCCACCGATGGCGAGGTGGAAGACCATCTGATCGAGAAACCGGTCGGAGCCTCCATCGGCGACATGGTCTGGAACGACGCCAACAGCAATGGCGTGTTGGACTCCGGCGAGGACGGCATTGGTGGAATCACCGTCGTGCTTCGCGACAATACCAACGCGATCGTCGCCACCCAAGTCACTGGCACCGGCACCTTGGATGTCGATGGCGACGGCGTCGTCGATCCTATCGGCTTCTACCGCTTCCGCGGCCTCGCTGCCGGCAATTACACCGTTACCGTCACGACGCCTCCAGTGGGCTTCACCCGGAGCTACGATGAGAATGGAATCGGCACGCCGAACACCACCTCGGTCTCGCTGACAACCGGAGTCCAGCACCTCACCGCCGACTTCGGCTATGCGCCTTTGACCGCGAACATCTCCGGCCAAGTCCGCTATGACACCGATGCCGATGGCGATTTCAATGATCCCGACAACGGTGCCGCCGTGGTCAAGATCCAGCTTTGGACCGATCCGAACGGCGACGGCAATCCAGCCGACGGCAAGCAGGTGGCCGAAACCTATACCGGTGCGACTGGCAATTACACCTTCACCGGCGTGACCACCGGCAACTACACCGTGGTCGAGATCAACCTCGCTAACAGCGTAAGCACCGCAGACGTCGTCGGCATCAACGATGACCGCATCGCGGTGGTCATGGTCGGCACCAATATCACGGGCCGCGACTTCCTCGACACCCTGCCGCCGGTCTATGCCATCAGCGGCAAGGTTTACGACGACTTCGATGCCACCAACGACAACGTCATCGGCGCGGGCGACACGCCGCTCGCTGCCATCACCATCAAGCTGTTCTTTGACCGCGATGCCAACGGCGTCGTCAGCGCCGGCGATTCCGAACTGAGCTCGACCGTCACCAATAGTTCCGGCGCTTACAGCTTCACGGGTGTGCCGATTGGCAACTACATCGTGCAGGAAACCGATCCCTCCGGCGCCACCAGTGATTGGGACGCAGCGGGCAGCCTAACTGACAACCAGATCGCAGTGGCGGTCGTCAACGCCAACATCATCAACCGTGATTTCCTCGATGACGGTTACCTTGGTGCGATTTCCGGCTTCGTGCAGAAAGATATCAATCATGATGGCAGCGTTGACGGAGTCATCGCGGGGGTGGTTCTCACTCTCAAGACCGCCGCGGGTGCCGACGTCGATAGCGATCTCTTGACCGGCGGCGTTCAGCCGACGACGACCACAACCGCTGCCAATGGCAGTTACAGTTTCATCAACCTCGTGCCCGGCAGCTACAAGGTCGTGGAAATTCAGCCTACGGGCTACGGCAGTTCGTCCGACAAAGACGGTGGCAACTTGAATCTCATCGGCGACGTGACCCTGATCGTCGTCAGCAGTGGCCAGACGAACTCCGCGAACAACTTTGTGGAGTTTCTTCAAGAGTGTCCTGACACTTGGGCGGCTTGGCAGGCTCTCTGGCCGCTTGGCGGAGCCAATGGTCCGACGGTCAATCCCGACGGCGACCGCTACAACAATTTACTCGAATACGCGTTCTGCCTGCCGCCGAATAACGGGGTGGGGGAGACGTTCTGCCTCGAACCATCGCTCGTGGTCGCGGGTGGTGTGGCGGGAACTTTCGATCGCACCGCAGGCGGTCCGTTGGATATCACCTATGTGCTCGAATACTCCGCGACTCTCGGCAATCCGACCGTTTGGCAGTCGCTCACGCTGAATTCCGGGAACACCACCGTCACCAACAATGGCGACGGTTCCGAAACGGTCACCATGCCTGATCTCGAGACCCTCACCGGACTCACTGCCGGCAAGGGATTCGTCCGGATTCGCGCCGATCTCCCGGTCGGTCCCGTGAGTGCGGCCACTGAGGCGCATGGCTGGACGGAAACGACCCTGGGAATCTGCTGCCGCACATATAACAATCCCTATCTGCGTTGCGCCGAGTTCACCGGCACGGTCGATGGTGTTAGCGGGCAAACCCTCGCCTTCACCACCAGCGCCGGCACGGTGGATCTCGCCACGTTGCTAACATCTGGAGCATCCTATTTCCTCGAAGTCACCTCGGGCGACAACGAAGGCCAGCGCTTCGACGTGGTTTCCGCCAGCGGCAGCGTGGTGACCTTGGCCACCGACGCCGATGTCTGCGCGGGTACGCCGCCGTTCAACACGCTCGCCGGCGCGTTGCCAGCCAGCTTGGCGGGCGACCAGGTCGCGCTCCACCGCCACTGGTTGTTAGGTGAGAAATACCCGGTCACTGGTTTCTTCGCGGCGGGCGTCCACACCGCTGCCGATCAGGTGCAAACCTTCGCCGCCGGGGCCTGGACCACCTATTGGCTTTATGACAACGGCGGCTCGCCGAAGTGGGTCAAAGTCGGGGACGGCACCATGGCCGACCAAGCGGCGACCGTGCTTCCTCCCGGCCAAGGCAGTTTCGTCCTGAGGCGCAACACCGCCACCTCGATCCTAGCTTACGGCGAGGTGCGCGAGAACGATTTCATCAACCCGCTCTGCGCCGGAACCAACCTAACCGCCGGCGGCTATCCGCTGGACCAGTCCGCCACCGGCACCGGCAGCCGCGCGATGAACCTCGGCACCAGCTTCTTCGGCAGCCGCGATTTCAAGACCGCCGATTCGTTCTACATCTGGAAGGGTGACACCGTGGCCGGAACCAACGGCTACGACACCTACTTCCTCCTGAATCGCGACACCGTGATTCCCGCGCAGATCAAGTGGGTGAAACAAGGAGACGTTAGCCTGACCTCCCGCGATGCCGCGGCACTCCTGCTAGGCAATGCCAGCGTCTTCCTGCGGGTGAAGAACGACTTGCATTCTTACACCGTTCCAAGTCCTTGGAATCCCTAACCGTCGAAAACCCAATCTTTAGACAAGTATCATGAAATTGCGAAAAACACTGCTTTTTTTGCCGACGGCGATTGCTTTGGCCACTCCGGCGTCCGCCATTCAGATCAACTGGGGCGATGAAGTTGACAGCAATCTGCGCGACAGTTTTGGGAACTCCCTCGACGCGACCTACGCCATTCAATTGGGATTCTTCGAAAAAGTGTTGGGCCAGCAATTCGTGCCCAATGCCGCCAACGCGGCGGATTGGTCGAGCCATTGGAAGGTTTTCGACCAGGCCGCGTTCGACCCGTTGGCGGGATACTTCGCCTCCACGGTGATGTTGAATGCGGACGGAACCAGCAGCAGTTCCTTTGCAGACAACGACCTGGGATTGGATTTTTCAAATCAAGACGCCTACATCTGGATCCATAATTCGGAAACGCCCGGAACGACCACCGAGTGGTTTCTTGGCAGGAGTTCCACCGGCACCGCATGGCATATTCCTGACAAGGTTGCGGATTGCTGCGACAATCGCGCGCCGCTCGAGTGGTCGGTTAGCGATCTGACACTCGGCAAGGTTCCGGTTTTCGGAAAACAAGGCACCGACACGGGAGGTGGGAGTTACACCGTCACCGGGACATACACCTTGCAGACCTTCACCTTCGTGCCAGAGCCTTCCTCGTCATTGCTGCTGGCTCTCGGCGGCGTGGCCGTCGCCCTCCGCCGTCGTCGCACGGGAATCTGATGAAACGGACGATCTGCCGGCTGTTGTTTTTTGTTTCCTGGCTGGCCGGGGCGGCCTGCCGCGCGGAAACGATCAAGTGGTTCAGCCCGGCCGGTGCCGTGAATCTAACAGGATCGGACGCGCCGATGGGTGCCGCGTTCAACTTCGAGCTGGGAGTTTTCAGCGGCAATTTCGTGCCGACTGCGGCCAACGTCGCGCAATGGGCCGCCAACTGGGTGCCCGCCCAACGGATCGCCTACAACGTGCCTAACAAACGCTTCGATGGCCAGTTCACCGTGGTCAATAACACCGCGCCCTTCAGCGTTGGCAAGGCCGCCTACATCTGGGGCTTTCAAACTGGCGCTGCCGCATCCGAGTGGATTCTCCTTCGCAATCCCGCGTGGACATGGCCCGCTCCCAATCCGATGGACCCGTACGGACTGGATTGGAATGCCCCCACGGCCACCGCGCTCATCGGCTCGATCAATGCGGGCGGCAGCCCGTTCCTGATGAAGTCCGCCACCGTGACCACCTGGCAGCAATGGCGCGATACCGAGCTTGTCGGCGAGCCGCTGAATGGCCCGAACGACGATCCGGATCGTGATGGCCGGTCGAATCTATTGGAGTTTGTCTTCGGCACCCTGCCCAAGCAGGCGGGTGCGCCGCCTGCCACGCCTGTGGAGATCGTCACGAGCAACTCCCAGAAGTTCCAGCAACTCACCCTTCCCCGGCGAATCGATCGTCTTGCGACGCTGACGTTGCAGGTTTCACCCGATCTAACGAACTGGACCTCCGGCCCGGCCGCCACTGTGGTCATCTCCGACACTCCCGCAGCATTGGTGACGCGCGATCTCACGCCGCTCGGTCCCGGCGTGCCCAAGCGGTTCATGCGGCTGAAAGCGGAGCTTCCTACGCCGTAAAGTGGCTGGAGCCTCCGGCTCAAGACCGTTGTGGGAGCGTCCCGCTCCCAGTCTTATTTTCATAAACCCACCAATCTCCTCCGCGTCGCTTCATCCACCGCCTCGCACAGCCGGTATCCCTCACCCTGGCTGGGGATTGTCATCAGCAGCGCGTCGCGTTCATACGGCGAGGGGAAATCCAACCCGATCAAGGCCCGCCCGATCCGCTCGCCCGATTGCCGGTAGTTGAAATAACAGAGGCTCGCGTTGCCCCGGATCCTTTGCCCGAGGAAATCATGCAGCGCGCCCGGTCGCTCGTAGAAATCCAGCCGCAGGAATGCCGCGTTCTCCAACAGATCGCCGCGCAAGGGAATCGCGCGGAAGGCGATGTCCACCGCCCCGGTTAGATCTTCCCACGCGAACCCGTGGCCATCGAGTTTTTCCGGCAAGGCATCCACCGCCGCCGGATCGTCCGCATGGATCGTGAAGGCGGGCCAGGCCTCGTCATCGGAGGTTTTGCCATACTGGAAATCGGCGATGTCCAGCCCCTCGAAGCACGAATCCAACAGCTCCAGCATCGTTCCCGCCCGCTCCGGGATGCGGACGCGCAAGGTGCGGCTGGTCTTGATGCCCGATCCCACCGATTGCGCGATGAGGCCGAGTTGGAGGAAGTCGATGTTGGCCCCGCAGAGCACCACCAGGATGCGTTTGCCGATCAGCGCTTCACGGTTTTTCAAAACCGCCGCCAGTCCCATCGCGCCCGATGGTTCCGAGATGCAGCGCAGCCCTTCCCACAGCACCCGGATCGCGTGGCTGACTTCCGCATTAGTCACCGTCTCGACCCGCTCCAGCGTGTCCTTGCAAATCTCAAACGGCAGCGCACCGGCCTCTCTAACTGCGGTGCCGTCGCAAAACAAATCGACGTTCTCCAGCGCCACCGGTTTGCCCGCTGCCAGCGCGGCTTTCATCGACGCCTGGCCCACGCCCTCCACGCCGACGACCTCGATGTGAGGCCAATAAGTTTTCAGCCAAGTGGAAACGCCCGCTGCCAGCCCGCCGCCGCCGATCTGCAGGTAAGCGGCATCGAACGGACCGTGGCCTGATAGAACGACTTCATCCGCCAGCGTGCCTTGGCCCGCCATCACCTTGAGGTCGTCGTAGGCATGGATATACACCGCGCCGCAGGCCGCCTCGTCGGCCCGCGCGGCGGACACCGCTTCGTCGTAGCTATCGCCGGTTAGATGAATTTCCACGAACTCCCCACCATGGTGCCGCACCGCCGCTTGTTTCACCTTGGGCGTCGAGCGTGGCATGTAAATTCGCGCCCGGATGCCCAGCGTGCGGGCCGTCAGCGCGACGCCCTGCGCATGGTTTCCAGCCGATGCCGTCACCACCCCGCGGGCCGCCTCGGCGGGCGTGAGCATCGCCATCCGGTTGCAGGCACCCCGCCATTTATAGGATTTCACGGCGGATAGATCCTCGCGTTTCACCCAGATCTCCGGCCCCGGTCCGGGCAAATTCAGCCGCTCCAACGGCGTCGCCTGGCCGAAGCGATACACCCGCTCGCGGGCAAACAAGATTTCCTGGCGCAATTGCCGGTCCAACGGGAGATCCTCACGGTTCATGGCGGAGCATTGCCAGAAACCCGCCGCCCCTGCAAGGCACGATGAAACGCCATGGTGCGGCGGCAATGTGAGCGTCGTTGGATTTCCCCCGGGTTCTGATAGTCCTGCCGCAGCCAGCGGATGAGTCCCTTCTTTTCCTTGGCACCGCGCTTAACCGGTTTTGTCTTGTGCCAGACCAGCCGATTGCTTGAATCGGCCACGCCTCCCCAATGACCCTCCGCAAGTCTCTCACCGTCACCGCGTTCGTCTGGGTCACCGCCATCACCGGCGCGCACGTGGCGATGAATCTGCCGAAGCCGTCCGCTTGGTTCTCGAAGGAACGGAAAATGAAAATCGGTTTCCTGCCCGTGACCTGCCACCTCACTTGTCCGGTCACGGATTTCATCAACAAGGAAATGGAAGGCGAGGGGTTTTTCGAACCCGTGAAATTCAGCGGTTTCCCCGAGCTCAAGGAGTCCTTCATTTCTGGGGATCTGCGCGCCACGTTCATCCTCGCGCCGATGGCGATCGCCCTGCACGAGCAAGGAGTGCCGATCAAGATCGTCTATCTCGGGCACCGCGACGGGACGGCGCTGATGGTCCACAAGGATTCGAACATCCGCAGCATCGCGGATCTGCGCGGCAAGACGGTGGCCGTGCCCAGCCGTTTTTCCAACCAACGGCTGCTCATTTTCCGGGCGCTCAAGGCCAACGGAATGACCATCAAGGATATCAATCTCATCGAAATCCCGCCGCCGGACATGCCCGCCGCGCTCTACTCGAAATCGGTGGACGCGGTGACCAGCGGCGAGCCGTTCATGGCCCAGTGCGAGCTCGATGGCTACGGCCGGGTGCTTTATCTAACCAAGGACATTTGGCCGAATTTCATCTCCTGCGTGCTCGCGGTGAATGAGGCCGAGATCCGCGATCATCCGGACAAGGTGCAGAAGCTCGTCGATGGCATCGCCCGCAGCGGGATGTGGCTGGAAGGTGGCATAGACCATCGCCAGGCGGCGGCGCAGTTCGTCGCCAAGAACTACTACCATCAGAACCCGCGCTTGCTGGACTTCGTGCTCAGCAAGCCGCCCGACCGGGTGCGCTACAACGACCTCACGCTCCAACGCGAGAATTTCGCGGAGATCGAGCAACTCGCGAAAGAGTCCGGCGTGATCAAAGGGAATGTGACGTTCGACGACTACGTGGATGTTAGTTTCGGCCAGAAAGCCGCAGAAAACCTGAAGGCTTATGATTTCACGGCGGCGGAGGCGCTCAAGGCCTTGAACCAATGAAAACTCAACGCGTGATTCTGCCACTGCTGGTCGGCGCTCTTTTCCTGATCGTCTGGCATGTGGTGGTGAAAACCTCCAAGAGCGATATTTTCCCCACTCCCTGGCAGGTGATGCTTGGACTGGTGGAACTGGCGAAGCAAGGGGTGCTGGTCAAATACATCGTCGCCTCCTTGTTCCGCGTGACCTGGGGTTTCCTGTTAGCCATCGCCGTCGGGGTGCCATCGGGACTACTGCTAGGTTGGTATCAACCCGCCGCCGCCGCCTTTAACCCGATGATCCAGATCTTCCGGCCCATTTCGCCGATCGCCTGGATCCCGGTGGCCATCCTGTGGTTCGGCGTCACCGATGTGGCACCGATCTTCCTGATCTTCCTCGCCAGCGTTTTCCCGATCACCGTTTCCTCGATGGCCGCAGTGCAGAACATGCAGCCGGTCTATGTCCGGGCTGCCAGAAATTTTGGCCTGAACAACATGCAGCTTTTCCGCAAGGTCATTTTCCCTGCCTGCCTGCCGCAGATTCTAACCGGCCTGCGGATCGCCCTCGGCATCGCCTGGCTGGTGGTCGTCGCCGCAGAAATGATCGCCGTGAACTCCGGCCTCGGCTATCTCATCATCGACGCCCGCAACGCCGGCAAGCGCTACGACCTCGTGGTCGCCGGCATGGTCATGATCGGCCTCATCGGCCTTGCCCTGGACGCCGCCGTGCGCCGCCTAGAGAAATTCGACGAGGTCCGCTGGGGCTATGCTAACAAAGACGAACCGTGACCGCGCCCATGAACGATCAGCCCGCCATCCAAGTGCGGAACCTCTGGATGACCTTCCCCGGCAAGACCAAGGACAAGCCTGTCCATGTGCTCGAAAACGTCAGCCTCGACGTCAAGCGCGGCGAGTTCGTCTGCATCGTCGGCCCGTCCGGCTGCGGGAAATCGACCTTGCTCAACATCGTCGGCGGTTTCCTCAAGCCGAGTTCCGGCGAGATCCTCGTCGAGGGCAAACCGGTCACCGGACCGGACCCCAAGCGGATCTTCGTGTTCCAAGAAAACGGCGTCTTCCCGTGGCTCAACGTCGAGGAAAACGTCGGCTTCGGCTTGTTGAAGAAGACCGAGGCCGAGCGCCGGAAAATCGTCAGCCACTACATCGAGATGGTCGGCCTAACCGGCTTCGACAAGTCCTACCCGCGCGAGCTGTCCGGCGGCATGCGCCAGCGCGTCGAGATCGCCCGCGCACTCGCCTCGTCGCCCGACATCATTTACATGGACGAGCCGTTCGGTGCGCTCGATTTTATCACCCGCCTCAAGATGCGCGCCGATCTTGTTAGGATCTGGCGAGAGGAAAAGAAGACCATCCTCTTCGTCACCCACGACATCGAGGAAGCCGTCCAACTCGCCGACACCGTGCTCGTCATGAGCAAGCGCCCTGCCACTGTCAGCCTGCGCCAACCCATCGACCTGCCGCGCCCGCGCGACTTGGATTCCCCCGGCTACCTCGAAGCCCGCGACCGCATCTTCCGCGAAATGGGCATGAGCTTGAAGGTGGGGGAGTGAGGGGCTCCAAATGGAGAAGGGACGCCTCGTCCCTTCCTTGATCGCCGCCCGTCCGCCGCAGGATCGTGCACTTTTCCCTTCCCGCCAGTAGCAAACCCGTTAGTCTCCAGCAGTTCACCCAAAAATGCCCGCCCGTAAATCCACCGCCCCCAAGCCCGAGAAAAACAAATCCCTCGAACAATGGATCTGGGACGCCGCTTGCTCCATCCGTAGCGCGAAGGACGCGCCGAAGTACAAGGACTTCATCCTCCCGCTCATCTTCACCAAGCGCCTCTGCGATGTCTTCGATGACGAGCTGAACCGCATCGCCGCCGAGGTCGGGTCGCGGAAAAAGGCGTTCCAGCTCGCCAAGCGCGATCACAAGCGCGTCCGCTTCTTCCTGCCGCTGGAGCCTGCCGATCCCGAGCAGCCGGTCTGGTCCGTCATCCGCAAGCTCTCCGACAAGATCGGCGAGGGCGTCACCACCCACATGCGGGCCATCGCCATGGAAAACCCGCCGTTGCAGGGCATCATCGACCGCGTCGATTTCAATGCCACCACCCACGGCCAGCGGGACATCGATGACGACCGCCTATCCAACCTGATTGAAAAAATCAGCGAGAAACGCCTCGGGCTGGAGGACGTGGAGGCGGACATCATCGGCAAGAGTTATGAATACCTCATCCGCAAGTTCGCCGAGGGCGGGGGACAGAGCGCGGGTGAATGGAGCGGAGCGACATGGACGGCCATAGGCCGCCCGCAGGGTGAGCGCGGGGGCGCTCATCAATTCTACACGCCGCCCGAGGTCGGCACCATCATCTCCAAGGTGCTCCAGCCCGAGCCCGGCATGGAGATCTACGATCCCACCTGTTCTTTCGACGGTGCAGCGGGCGATCGAAGAGCAGGAGCGGATCATTCAGACCACCACCGAGCTGAAAAAGGCCCTCATGCACAAGCTCTTCACCGAAGGCCTCCGCAGCTGCCCGGAATGAGCGACTGAATTTTAGGCAAAAATCCTTCGGGATCTCCGGTCGCCGAAAGTTCTTTCGACATCTATCCATTTGTCCAGGGCGCGACTCATCTCGTCGCAACACCGCCGCCACTCTAGGAATAGACCCTTTGCCAAAAGTTAGTTCCGCTATTCGGAGTGCGTCTTGCAAACGGAGTGGATGATTTTAGGCCGATCCATCAAGTGCTGGATCGACTCAACAAGTTTGTCGCTGAGGTCGTTGGTTCGTTTGGTGAAGTAGC
>JANMJJ010000005.1:0-13245 GCA_031371325.1 Akkermansiaceae bacterium
ACCGATCTTGCAGTTGTCGCCGATGACGACGTTGCCTTCGATGAAGACGCCGGGCAGGATGCGGGTGCCGAGGCCGAGGTGGAGGGTGCCGTCGATGACGGCGTTCGGGTGGATCTCGCCGTGGATGGAATCGCCGGTTAGAGCGGCAACGTAGAGTTCATTCGCGCGGAGGAGATCCCAGGGATGAACGATGATGAAGGAGGATGCGGCGGTGAAAATGCTCGAAAAGTCCGGGGCTGATCCGCTCCAGGCGAGAGGAATGTTTGCCGAATCGACGAGGGTGGATTTGCCGCTGGCGGAGAAAGCGGCCATGTCGGCGGGAGCTAGCCAGGCCTCGGGGTGAAACGTTAGAGGACGGGTGGGCGAGACGCCCACTCTCCTTGAGTGCTCGGCGAGCGGAAAATTGCCGATGGGAAAGTCCTGGATGGCGCGGGTGGGGAAGAGGGACATGGTCAGGCTTCTTCGCTGGGTTTCAGAAAATCCGACAAACGCTGCAAAAGTCGCAGGTGCCGTTCGGGCGAAACGGAACCCATGACACCTTGAAAGCGTTGTGGTGGAAGCGTCGCGAGGAAGCCGAGTCGGATGACCGAGGCCGCCTTTAGGCCACTGCCCGAAAAATCCAGGTCAGATGGCGCGATGATCTCGTCCAAGTCGGCGACCCGTTGGTGGAGTTGAGTGCTGATGCCGCAAACGAGCCAATCCCCGAACGGCGGCATCCGCCGGAGCAAAAGTGCCGGACGCGGCTTGATGAATCCATCGGCCTGCGGAAGCGAAACCAGTGCAATGCCGCCTTCCATCAGAGCGGACGTTTGATGTCGTTGATCGAATAATCCGGCTCGTCCGGGCCGTAAGCGCGGGCCAAGTTCCCGACGGCAAGAGCTTCCCAATCGGCGCGGTCATGATCTGGATCTGGGAGCAGCGTAACCATCAGCGCCGAGTGAGGCGGAAGATCGAACGGCTCGTCGAGCACGATATGTGCCCCATCGAAGTGGGCTTTGAGAGCGACAGTGGGCATGAGCGACGATTACCATCCAGAGTGACTTCCGGCAAGCGCGGCATCCTCAGGAATTCAGAAGGCGGTCGCATCACGTCGGCACCCCGATGTCCTCTCTCACGGCTTCGGTGAATTTCCCGATCCACCTCGTCACCGTCTCGGCTTCGCGGTGTTCGACGAGCACGCGGATTTTGTTTTCGGTGCCGGAGTAGCGGATCAGGTGGCGGCCGTTGTCGCCGAACTCGGCGGTGGCTTCCTTCATGAGTTTCTGGAGCTTCGGCAGGGACTCTAACGGCGGCTTGGAGGGCACCGGCATGTTGGCGAGCTGGGTGGGATACTCGTGCATGATGGCGGCGAGCTGGGCGAGCGTGGCCTTGCGCGCGATCATCAGCCGCAAGACTTGGAGGGCGCTGAGGATGCCGTCGCCGGTGGTGACGTGGTCGCCGAAGATCAGATGGCCGGAGTTTTCACCGCCGAAGGAGTAGTCATTCTTGCGCATGCATTCGAGGACGCTGCGGTCACCGACGGCGGTGGTCTCCACTTTGATGCCGTGTTGTTTCATGGCTTCGATCAGGCCGAGGTTGCTCATGACGGTGGCGACGAGGGTGTCGTGCCTGAGCTTGCCCTGCTCCTTGAGGCCGACGGCGCAGAGGCCGAGAATCCGGTCGCCGCTGACGACTTGGCCGTTGGCGTCGGTGAAGATGACGCGGTCGGCGTCGCCGTCGAAGGAGATGCCGAGGTCGGCGTTGTGTGTTCTAACGAGTTCGCCGGCGGCCTGGGGATGGAGCGCGCCGCAGCCGTCGTTGATGTTGAGGCCGTCGGGATCGTTGGCGGTGACGATGACTTCGGCGCCGAGTTCCTTGAAAATGAGCGGGGCGATGAAATAGGCGGCACCGTTTCCGCAATCGACGACGATTTTCAGGCCGTGAAGCGAGATATTGTCCGCAGTGTGTTTCGCGAACTCGATGTAGCGGCCACGGGCGTCGTCGATGCGGTGGGCTTTGCCAATTTGCGCGGGCGGCAGCGGCGCGGACTCCGGCTCGTGGCCCATGATGTGGCGCTCGATGAGGCTTTCGAGATCGTCGGAAAGTTTGTAGCCGTCCGGCCCGAAGATTTTCATGCCGTTGTCCTCATACGGATTGTGGGAGGCGGTGATCATGATCCCGGCGACGGCACCCATGGATTTGGTCAAATGAGCGACGGCGGGAGTGGGCATCGGGCCGACGAGATAAACGTCCATTCCCATGGAAACGAGGCCGCTGGTGAGGGCAGTTTCGAGCATGTAGCCGGAAATGCGGGTGTCCTTGCCGATGAGCACGCGGTTGCGGCGCGGGCCGGACGAGCGGAGGACGTTGGCGACGGCCTTGCCCATCCGCAGGGCGACTTCGGCGGTGATCGGGAATTCATTCACCCGGCCACGGATGCCGTCGGTTCCAAATAGTTTCATGGTGTGTTTCAAGGAGTTCGGAAGCGCAACAAGGTGTTCCGGGGAATGGTGACGAATCAAGACTAAACCCGGCAGGCGGCGTGGTGGCGATCAGTGGCTGGCGCTACCCACCAAGCACCGCGCGGTGGATGCGGCCGGGCGATTTCGAGAGGAATTGGCGGGCCAGCACCTCGAACTCCTCGGAGAGGTCGGTCAGGTGAATCTCCAACGAACCCGCGCGGCCGGACGCTTCGAGCAAGCCGAGGCGGGTGAGTTCTTTTTTCAAATGCTCGGCACAGGTCGTCGCGGAGTCCACGAGTCTGATATCTGTCGGGAGGAGATCCTTCAAAACGGGAATCAGCAGCGGGTAATGGGTGCAGGCAAGCATCAGGGTATCGATGCCTTTTTCGACCAACGGATCGAGATAAGTCTTCAAAACCTGCCGCGTGGCCGGGTGATCGAGCCAGTTTTCCTCGATCAAAGGCACCAGCAGCGGCGTAGCTTGGCCGTGGATCAGCAGGCCGGTTTTGCGCAGGGCGAGCGCGTGTTGGTAGGCGTGGGAACGAATCGTGCCGCGGGTCGCGATGATGCCGATGCGCACGGCGTTCGGGCAGGAAAGGGCCGCTTCCACGCCCGGTTCGATCACCCCGAGGATGGGAATCCGGTATTGCTCGTGCAAACTCGGCAGGGCGTGGGCGGTCGCCGTGTTGCACGCCACGACGATGGCTTTCACTCCCCTCGCGATGAGGAACCGGACATCTTCATCCGCGAACTGGCGGATCGTTTCCGGGCTTTTCGAGCCGTAGGGCAGGCGGGCGGTGTCGCCGAGATACAAAATGTTTTCCGCAGGCAAGAGTTCCTGCACGGCCCGGACGACGGTCAAGCCGCCGACACCCGAGTCGAAAAATCCAAGAGGCGCTGAATTCACTGGCGCGAGTGTGTCTGTCTGCCACCCGGCGGCAAGCGGGAAGCGAGGGCAGGAACATTTGCAGTGGCCGGACATCCCGGGATGTCTTGGCGGCATTTGGCACTTGCCCTATCAGTAACGATCTCTAACTTCCGGACAAATAGAACGATTCCGTGCTTCGGGGTCCCAAATAACAGACATTCACCTCACAATTTGAACCTGTGAACCCGCACTCCCCGGATTCTACCACTCGAAATCGTTCCATCATCGCCGTCATCCGTGGAGTGCATCAGTCCTCCATCATCCTCTCAAGCGCATTCAATCGCTCGGCCAACTTTCGATCATCCCGGAACCGGCGCGCCGCCCGTGTCACACCCACTTCATGACCCATCCCCAGCCGCCTCGTATCGTAAAGGTCTCGCCATGCGCCACCGTTACCAATCTCAGAATTCCCCGTCAATGTCTGTTACTGACCCCGGCGTATCCGCCCCCCCAACGAGCCCACGCCAACGTCCCATCTGGAAACCCACGCGCCATCCCGCCGCCGCGTGGTGTGAATCGCCGCGCGATTCGCACCACGGCCCCCGCAAACCACGCGGGAATTCGTTAGTCGGGCGCTTGGTTCACGCAAGTCGCTGCGGGTGAACCGCAAAATCAAAGCGCAACCCGCGAAGTCCCCCCGTCCGTAGCAGTCCGATGGGCTCGTTCAACAACGGATAGGTTCGGGGCTATCGCCCGAACCTATCTTTGGGGTTAGGCGCATTGGTCATTGGGAAAGGGCGAGGAGAAAGGCTGTGCAAAAACCGAGGCAAATACCAACAGCCGCGCCGACGTGAAAGCGAGTAAATGGACGGCAGAAGCAAAGATAGATGAGCGAACCGATGAGAGATAGCGCAGCCAGCGGTGCGAAAGGGAGAACGAGCAGCGTGAAAACGGATGGCGACAATGCCGCGATGAGCAAGTAACCACCGACACTGCCGAAGAGGCAGAAGTATGGAATCGTTGGAGGCTTGCGGATGGCAGCCCGAGTCATCCGGCGGCACAAGCACCAAAAGCCGACGGGCAGCACAACGAGACTAAGGAACAGGCAGGCGTAAGCCGTGTAGAAGAAGGAGGGCGGTGGCTCGCCTCCCAAATCGGACATGGCTGCTAGTATGCTCACGAGATTGGTGCTTTATGGCTGTGGACGCGAAATGCGCCTAACGACCCCAAGCTCAGCGACGGCGGAGCGTGGCGCGGTAGCTGCGAAGGTGGAGCGCAGAGAGGCGCAACGGACGTAGGACAACGCCACGACCGGACGAGACGGGCACAAGCCAGAATAGCAGCTACCGTGACACGCGGAGCCGTTCGCTGCAGCGCATGGTTAGGCGTTGCGGTCATTTCCATTGAGGCGTTGGCTGAATAGCTCCGTCCGCTACGATTTGGCCGCTCGCTGGAGGATGGGTGAAATCGAAAAGCTCCTTGTCGTCGAGCAAGAGCTTGCTCGCGCGAACGCTGAGACGCCCGAGCGTGAAATCAACCGTCCAGTAGCTACGGATGGCGAACTCGCGGTCGAGAAACACGATGAAGGTGTGGCCGCGTGCCGGAAGGTTCGAGCCTCGCCGGGCTGAACGAATGAAGAACAAACGGGCGATGTGGACTGTGCCGAAAGGAGCGTCGCACGGGCCGATATACTCGGCGCTGCGAAGGTAATAAGAGATGCTGCCATCGGTGGACGAACCAAGCGGAGAGCCGTGCTTCTGTGCGGCAGCAGTGATACGTGCGAGAACGTCTGGCTGCTCCGCATACTGGTCGTCGGAGAAGCCTGCCATCGAGGCAGACGCCGAAAACAGGAGAGCTAGAATCGCTCGGTTCATAGAGTGCGCGTAGCAACGCCTAACTTCCTATTATACGACTGGCGGGAAATGGCAGTCGCATAGCAAGACCCGCTGGAAGTGCCATTCCACGGGAGTTGGCGGGGGTTTAATGGTGGCTACGGGGCTCAGTCGAGTCGTATAGCTGGGGGCGGGATCTGGCGAGGAAATTGTGGCAACAAGTTTATTACAAGGGCCTATGAAAAGCGATGACGTTCTACAGAAGCTCAGTGACATCTGTCGCCTGAAGCACCTCAGTTATGCGACTGAGAAATCCTATGGTTGCTCTATGGTTGCGGGCTGCGGGTGACGGTGCCCTTGGAGCTGCGCGTCAAGGACGTGGATGTGGAGGCGGGACAATTCGTGGTGCGAGCGGCGAAGGGAAACAAGGATCGGGTGGGCAAGTCCGCTGGCGGATGCACGAGGTGAATGTGCAACGAGCGGTGCGCGCGGCAGCGGAAAAAGCCGGTCTCCCGGTGAATGTGACCCCGCATGTGCTGCGCCACACGTTTGCGACGCACGCACACCATGCGGGAGCGGCAGCGAGGGATTTACAGGCGGTGATGGGACACACCAAGCTGGAAACGACGATGGGTTACATCGAGGCACAGCCAACGAATGTGCGCAGTCCGCTGGATTTCCTGTGAATCATGGCCCCCCGGCAGCGGTTATCCGGTATCCCCGCTCATCCGCCCGGCATCCAACAACTCCTCCAACTCCTTCGCCGTCAATTCCAGCTCATCCAACCGGCTCTCACAGATCTCCCTAACCGTCCGGCCGCTGGCGACGGATTCCTTGGCGATGGCGGCCGCCCGGTCGTAGCCGATGCGCGGGGCCAGCGCGGTGACCATGGAGAGCGAGAGCTCGATCAGTTCGTTGCAGCGTGTTTCGTCCGCTTGGATGCCGTCGATGCAGCGTCCGCGGAAGGCGGCGGCCACGTTTCCTAACAAGCTGATGGATTCCAGCAGGCAGGCGGCGATCAGGGGCATCGAGACGTTGAGTTCGAGAAATCCACCGGCACCGCACCAGGCGAGGGTCGTCTGGTTTCCCGCGACGCGGGCAGCGACCATGGTGACGGCTTCGGCCATCACCGGGTTGACTTTTCCCGGCATGATCGACGAGCCGGGCTGGGTGGCGGGCAGCCGGATTTCCCCCAGCCCGCAGCGCGGACCGGAGCCTAGCAGGCGAATGTCGCAGGCGATCTTGTGCAGGGAAACGGCGATGGTCGCGAGCTGGCCGTGGGCTTCGACGCAACCGTCCTTGGACGACTGCGCTTCGAAGTGGTTTTCCGCCTCGCGGAAGGGAATGCCGGTCGTTTCGGCGAGGCGGGCGACTGTTTTTCCCGCGAACTCGGGATGCGCGTTGAGCCCGCTGCCGACCGCCGTTCCGCCCAGCGGCAGTTCGGTTAGCGCGTCCAGCGCCTTCCAGGCCCGGGAAACCGATAGACGCACCTGCCGCGCCCAGCCGCCGAACTCCTGGCCAAGTCTAACCGGCGTGGCGTCCATCAGATGGGTGCGGCCGATTTTGAGCACGCCGTGAAACTCGCGCGATTGGTGTTCCAGCGAGGCCGCCAAGCTTTCCAGCGATTGAATCAGGTGATTGCGGATCTCCAACGCCGCCGCCAGATGGATCGCGGTGGGAAACGTGTCGTTCGACGATTGACCTAGATTGACGTGGTCGTTGGGATGAACGGTCGCCCCGAGTTGGGCGCTGCGGTGCACGATCACCTCGTTGACGTTGGTGTTGGTGGAAGTGCCGGAGCCGGTCTGATAGATATCCACCGGGAACTGCGCGTCGTGTTTGCCATCGGCGATCTCGGTGGCGGCTTCGGCGATTTTCGCGGCCAGCGCGGGATCTAGCAGGCCGAGGTCCGTGTTGGTTTGCGCGGCGGCTTTTTTGATCAGGCCGTAGGCGTGGATGAGCGGCAGCGGCAGGCGCGTGCCGGAAATCGGGAAGTTCAGCACCGCCCGCTGAGTGGATGCGCCGTAGAGAGCATCCGCAGGGACTTCCATTTCACCCATCGAGTCGCGTTCGGTTCGTGTGGTCATGTTAGTTGGGTTTCAGACGGGCCGCCTGTTTGAAGAAAACATCGAGGTTGCCGCCGCAGTCCGCGAGCAGTTTTTCGAAAGCGGGCATCTTGTCGGCGTAGAGGTTGAGCGAGACGATGTGGCCGTTGTTGAGGTCTTCATGGAGCCAGGATTCGAGACCGTGGCCGCCCCAGCGGCGGCGGAGTTCGCGGAACTGATCGCGCAGTTTGGCGAGTACCGCAGCCTTTTTCTGGCGCATGACCGGCGCGGGTTGGCTGGATGCGTAGAGGGCTTCGAGGTTGCAGCGGGCGCGGTCGATTTCATGATAGAACTCGCGGCGGCGGACCAGCCGGCCTTGGTATTTCCGCAGGTCAGCGAAGCGGCCCTCGTGCGTCAGCCAGCGCTTCACGCCTTCCTCCGCGACGACGTTGGCGAGCGATTCATTGAAGACCGTATCGCCCCAATGGAAAACCACGCGGTGGGTGAGTTCGTGAAAAATCGTTTCCGCCAGATCGATGTCAGGGTAAGCCCCGAAGGTGTTAAGAACCGGATCATGGAACCAGCCGAGCGTGGAGTAAGCGTCCACGCCGCCGATGAAAACATCGTAACCGTCGGTCCGAAGTTGGCGGGCGAGCTCGACGGAATCATGTTCGCGGAAATAGCCGCGGTAGTCCATCTCGCCGACAGCCGGATAGAACCAGGTCTTCGGCTTCAGCGAAAATTCCGGGGCGGCGTAGAGCACCCAGACGACGTGCTCGCGCCCGAGATCGGCATATTTGCCGTAGCTTTTCTCGCCGGGCAGCGAGAGATGGTCGCGGGCAAAACGGCGGATTTGTTCGGCGGCTAGAAGCTGGCTACGCAAGCCGGGCGACGTGGCGGGATCGGCGATGACTTGGGTGTTAGGCTGGCTTTTGCCGAGGATTTCCAACTGCCCGCCGATCGCTTGGCCGTAGAAACGGAATGTCTGGCAAGACGGGAGAATCGCTAACAGCGCCGCGAACACGGGTGATAACAGGTGGGGAAATCGTGGCATGGCGTTGCGAGGGATTTTTAACCGCGAATGAACGCGAATTCACGCGAATAAGAGATTTTGGGATTTCAGTTCTTCATTCGCGTGAATTCGCGGTTCCTGTTTCTTGCGATGCCGCCGGGTATTTCCCCTTTCCTAGCGGGTGGGATTTCCCTAAACGTCGCCGGACATGAGCCAAATCGTTCTTTTATTCTCCGGACAAGGTGCCCAGAAAGTGGGCATGGGCAAAGACTGGGTGGAAAGCTCCGCCACCGCCCGCAAGATGGCCATGCTGGCCGACAAAACCCTCGGCTTTCCGCTCTCGGACATCATGTTCGACGGCCCGGACGACGAGCTAACCAAAACCTCGCGCTGCCAACCGGCACTCTATCTTCACGGGCTGATGACGCTCGCCTTGGTCCGCGAGCGGCTGCCGAACCTGGTTCCGGTCGCCGCCGCCGGGCTTTCGCTGGGAGAATTCACGGCCCACGCGGCGGCCGGGAGCTTTTCATTCGAGGACGGACTGCGGCTCGTCGCCCGCCGCGGGGAATTCATGGAGGCGGCTTGTCAGGCGACCCAAGGCGCGATGGCCGCGCTCATCGGCGGCGACGAAGCGCAGGTCCGCGCGCTCGCGACCGCAGCCGACGTGGATGTCGCGAATCTCAACGCACCCGGGCAGATCGTAATTTCCGGGACGATGGCCGGGATCGATTCCGCGATCGCCCAAGCCAAGGACTTCGGCATCCGCCGCGCAATCAAGCTGAACGTCGCCGGGGCCTATCACTCGCGGCTGATGCAAAGTGCGCAGGACCAATTGGCCGCCGAACTGGCCACGGTTTACATCCAGCCCCCTGCCCTGCCGGTCATTTGCAATTTCGGGGCCTCGCCGGTTGCCGATCCTAGCGAGATCCGCAGCATGTTGGAAAAGCAAGTCACCGGCTCCGTGCGCTGGACGGAATCCATCCAGGCGCTGATCGCGATGGGCCACCGCAACTTCCTCGAACTCGGTCCCGGCAAGGTGATCGCTGGACTCGTTTCGAAAATCGACAAGGATGCCACCGTCCATTCCGTCGAGGATCTGGCTTCGTTGGAAGCGGCGGTCGAAGCCCTTTCCTGAACGGGAAAGCGGGCCTGAAGAAAATCCGGGAAAACGCTAAAAAAGTGATTGCGCAGTCCGGGGCGGGTCCATAGCTTCCCGCACCCGAGCGGGACATGGAGCGGTAGCTCAGTTGGTTAGAGCGCCAGCCTGTCACGTTGGAGGTCGCGGGTTCGAGTCCCGTCCGCTCCGCCATCCCCGTTTCGGTAACAGACCCCGCCAGCAATGGCGGGGTTTTTCTTTGGCCGCGATCCGCTTCCATGAGAACGGTTGGTGAGCGCGGCATCGGTCAGGCTGCCACAGAAGAATCCAAAGGTGTCGTCGTTGCACTCTGCCACCGCTCCATGATGGCCGGGGGCACCGAGCATACGTCGGGCACAGTGGAAACAATGAAGGCGAAGGATTGAAGCCCTTCGCCTTTCATAACTCATTGAATCTAAACCATCAGTGCTCGAAAGAGGACTCGAACCTCCACAGGTTACCCTACTAGATCCTTAGTCTTATGGACTGTGAATACTCCTGAATAGTGGTGACGCCTCGTGAAATGTGTTACCCGCTTATTTTCTGTCATCTAGGACCATTTTTTGGTTGCATTCCGAGTCATCAAGATCCACAAGGTGGCAGAAAAAGTGGCCGAAGAATGGCCGAAGACTCACGCGATATGGCACGGGAAAACAACAAGAAAACGCGGACAGCCTCGAAGACCACAGCCGCATACTGGTCCCAGAAAATTTTCCTCGAGAAGAAGCCGGGATGGGAATCATCCAACTATTTCGTCAGGATGCAGGCGAAGGGAGCGCGGCGAAAAATTCGATTGGATTCCTCGGTCCGCGAAGAGGCCGCCCGGGAGGCTGCCGCTTTTTACCTGAAAATCCTCGCCGAAGGCTGGCCGGCCACCGCCCCCCTTCCCCTTTTGAGTCTGAAAGCATCGCTCCTTCCCGATCAACCCACGATCAGCGAATGGATCGAACTGGTGAAAGCCAAGGTCAATGTGCGCTCTGAAACGGTGGACAAATATGCTGAGTCACTTCGCACGATTGTGGGCGAGATTCTCAATTTGGCGCGATCCCGGAAACCGGAGCAACGAGAGCAAATCAATTGCTTCCTGGTTTCCGCCCTGACGAAGGAAACGCTGAAAGCGTGGTTTGACACCAGGATGGAGAGCGCCCGCAAACTTGACCACGTGCGATCCCCCCGGGCACAGAATACCGTGCGAACCCTCATTACCAACGCCAGAGCGCTTTTCTGCAACGCCGCCTTGGAAGCCATGGGAATTGACGGCGAAAACCTGACCATCCTGCCGTTCAGCGGGCTCAAGCTTCCGCCGCGAATTCTGACCCGATACACGAGCCGCTTCGATGCTACAACCTTGCTCAAAACTGCCGCTCGAGAACTTGGGGCCGCTGGAAACGACGGGCCTGAGGCGGCAAGTAAGTTTGAACAATGGAAAATTCTCTACCTCGCGCTGGTTGCCGGTCTTCGCTACAACGAGATCGATCAGTTGCGCGTTCACGACATCATCCCCGTGAAACGCCGCATCTCAGTTCGCACGCACGAAACTTTCCGGCCAAAGACAAGGGCCTCCGAAGGCGATATTCTCGTCGGCGAATCAGCTGCAACGGTTCTTTCTGAAATGTTGAAGCGCACGCCGGGCGCGTGGTTCATCAAGGACGGCGTGTCCAAGCAAGGCCCACGTTACAGGGCTGGGATTTACCACGACGCGATTGTCACCTGGTTGCGCCAGTACGAGGAGCGAGGCATCCGGCCATTCATCAATGTTCCCAAGCCGCTGCACGAACTTCGAAAGGAGGCAGGGACGATCGTGAACAGTCTTCACGGCCTCAACGAGGCCCAGACCTTTCTCCGCCATCAGTCCATCGCCACGACCGCCTCGTATTACGTCGGATCAAAGGGCAACATCACCACAGACTTGGGCTGACAACTTGGCGAGTCAGCGCGTTCCCACTTGGCCGCGAAGCCAATTTGTCAATTATCCTGAAATATTCGTTTTTCCTTTCAATCTAGCGTCGTCGCCCAAAATGTTCGCAGACATGAGTTCTCCGGACGAAGAAAGCCTCACTCGCGATCAAACCGCTCTTTTTCTCAAGGTTTCGACTTCTACGGTGATCCGTTACGAGAAACAGGGACTGCGCTTTTTCCGACAAGGGGCTAGATCGGTGCGATATCTCAAATCGGACGTTCTGGCTTTTCAACGCAGGCACCCCCACGGTCCTTCGCTCGGTCAGGGAAGATCGTCTGGCAGCCCAGCCAAGCTCGCTAAACAGGCGCCAAATAGCCCGTCAGATAGCATCTGGCGGAGCAGCGGGCAAACGAGACGTCAGGATGCACCAGACCACGCATTGTCACCGGTGACTCGTGAAACGGGCCTGCCATCGTTCATGTCCTTCGAGGTCCACAGCAGAACCAGCGAGTCCGCACGGTTGCTGCTCAAGGTGAACCGGTCCCTGACCAATGAGGAAGAAATGAAAGTCTATCGCCTGTGCATAGATGCCGACGGTCGGCAATCTACTGAGTCCGGGCTCTTTATCGGTTCGCCAGTTTTAAAGGTTTCCGCAGGCATTATCGACGTTCTCTCGGACGACGTGTTGGTTATCGAATTCCGAGATCATACCGCGCTCTGTCGCCAGCAATTCATCTTCCGTGTCGACTACGATTTCAAAATCCAACCGACCGATTCTTCGCTGGGCGACGATTGCGCGGAATTTGTCTGGCCCGAAATTTCACGCAGAGAAGTCCGTCACATTCACCAGCCGTTTCAGCTGCACGAGTCACTCAAGGATTTCATTCAAAGTCCCCATAGGGGTTGGATTCAACCTGTCGTGAACGCTCAACTCGCCGACTGGAAGACTCGAAACCTCCAAAACCTGATTCGTTATGCCCCTGACCAAGTAGACGACGACCAAATTTATATATGCGCCGGTATGCTTCCATCCCTCAGTTTGGTCCACCTTAGACACCGCCTTTCACCCGAGCAGCTCGACCAATGCATGATCGCCGCGCCGGACACGGCGGTTCGTTACGCATTCAATCACATGTCCGCTCGGCACATTGCCCACGCTGTCCAAGAATGTCCGGACGTGCTGCTCACCCATGCTGCATCCAAAATGACCGAAAAAGATCTTCGGGCTTGCGCTTATGAGGTGCCCGGCATCGCGTTTGAGGTCCGGAAAACGATGCCGCCACCAATCCATGCATTGCTCATGAGTTACACGATCGCAATTCTTGGGGAATTATTCGACGATACACCCTTTGAGAATCTTCAGGATGAAGCGACGAAGTCCCTCCATGCCTTCCCTGACGTGTGGCTCAAAACATACCAAGGCGACCGCGAGAGGCTCCTCGCCACGCTCCGGTTATTCCTGGAGCTCGATTGTGGGGCGGAACTTCAACCCAACCAACCGGTCGGCGTCCCCAACCCACCCGAGGAATTGGCTACACCTGACGCGGTTCGTCTCCTTGTCCGGGGGAGAATTCGGAGTCCGGAACTGTGAAATGCTAAAAGATACCCAATCTTCCTGTTCCGGATACGGAAATCAAAGTGACGCAAAAATCAGCCTTGACCTGCTATCTGACAAGCTGCGGTTTGGTTTCCATTCACTCTTCCTAATTCCGCCCATGGGTCGGGAAGCGGCTACCATTTCGGTAAACCGCGAGCAATTGATCGGCACCGAAGTAGCGCTCTGAATGTTACGCAGTCTCGAAAGATGACCAGTAACTTCGGGTTAAACGCGCCAGCCTCCCAGGCCGGCGTCTGTCCAGCGACAATTATAAATCCCCTCAACGACAATTAAAAGCCTCGTCCGCCAAAACTGTGGGTGGAAACTGGCGGCTTGATCGCCGCGAAGCGGCGGGAGCCTCTTGAAAGTTGTCCACAACAGGCCGATTCGAGAATGGGTCTGTAACTCGTCGGAG
>JANMJJ010000028.1:0-10422 GCA_031371325.1 Akkermansiaceae bacterium
TCAAATCCGGAGATTGTGAAAGTCCTCCACCGGCATGACGGGGCATCTGATTCTCAGAATTGAACCACAGATGAACCGGATAAACGCAGATGGCAGATGGGATACGAGACGGATTTCTGATATTTCTCCGGCTACTAATCCCACCTCATTCGCTCCATATCTTCCCATCTGCGTCCATCCCGTTCATCTGTGGTTGAATGAATTCCGCTGGAGACTCCGCAGCCGCGCCGGAGATTCAAGTCGCCAGACGGCGGGGCGCTGGTTAGGGTCCGCCATCGCCATGGAAGGAATCGTCATTCTGCTAGTTTTATTCGGACTTTGGCTGCTAATCGGGCCGATCGTGGCGATGGTGAAGGCGGGAAATGCTCGGGACGAGGCGAAGGAAACCCGCGACCAGTTGCAGCGCCTGCTCGGGCGGATCAAATCGCTGGAGAACGAATTGCGCGAGGTGAAGCGGGAAACCGCGCCGCTGCCACAAGAGCCGCCGGCAGCCAAGGAGCCAACCGCTTGGAGGCCCATTTTAGAGCGCGAGAAAGTGGCAGAGCCGCAGAGCGAGGCCGATCCCGGCGTGGTCGAATGGCTGAACAAACGCGAGGCCGAGGCACCTGCGCCGCCGCCGTTGCCGGAGCGGCGGAAGCTGGTGGATTATGGCGATGCCGGTCCGCCGGAGTTGCCGCCGCGAGAACCGGAGGAGCCCAAGGAGCCGTTCTCACTGGAGCAATTCATGGGCGTGAAGCTCTTCGCGTGGCTCGGCGGGGTGGCGATGTTTTTCGGGGTGGTCTTCTTCGTGAAATACGCGTTTGAGAACAACCTGATTCCGCCGCCGGTGCGGATCGCGCTGGGCTTCGTGACCGGCACCGGCTTGCTGATCGGCGGGTTGATGACCCACCGGCTCGAGCGCTACCGGGTGCTGGCGCAGGCGTTCCTGGCGACCGGCGTGCTGATCCTCTACGGCGTGAGCTTCGCGGCGCACGCGATCTATCATTTCGCGGCGTTCGGCACGCTGGCGACGTTCGGGCTAATGGCGCTGATCACGTTCGCGGCGTTCCTGATCGCGGTGCGCTTGAACGCGCTGGTGGTGGCGGTGCTCGGGATGCTCGGCGGTTTTCTAACGCCGGTGCTGTTGTCCACCGGACAGGACCAGGTGTTCGCGCTGTTCGGTTACATCGCGCTGCTGGACATCGGGCTGGTGGCGGTGTCGCGGCATGGTCGCTGGCGTTTCCTAACGGTCGCCGCGGCGGTCGGCACGGTGCTGATGCAAATGGGCTGGTTTGAGAAATTCTTCCAGATCGGACGCTATTTCGAGGGTTCCAAAACCCTGATCCCGATGGGAGTCCTGTTGTTTTTCATCGCCTTGTTTCTGGCGGGCGGATGGCTCGGGCGGCGCAAGCCCGG
Source organism: Akkermansiaceae bacterium (assembly GCA_031371325.1). Taxonomy (GTDB): domain Bacteria; phylum Verrucomicrobiota; class Verrucomicrobiia; order Verrucomicrobiales; family Akkermansiaceae; genus Luteolibacter. Next base: position 1,396 of record JANMJJ010000028.1, read on the forward strand.
CATCCATACGGCGGCTTCGGTGCTGGGGCTGGCGGCGGTGGCGATGCTGTTCGCTGCGGTAATGTTAGACTTCGAGCAGGTGGCCGGGAGATATGCCGTGTTGTATGGATTTCTGTTACTGGTCAACCTCGCGGTGATCGCGGTGGCGGTGACCCGACCGCAGCTCGGAGCCGCGCAACTGATCGTGGCGGGATTGACGTTCCTGCATCTCGCCTGTTGGACGAGTGGCTATCTGACGCTGGCCAATCTTTCCGGCGCACTCGCGCTCTATCTGATTTTCGGTGCGCTGCACGCGGTGGTGCCGGTGATCCTGTTCCGCCGGATGCCAACTAACGTCGCGGTGATTCCGCTCAAAGCCGGACCGTGGTTCGGGCCGCTGGTCCTGTTGCTGATGCTGATGCCGGTGATGTCGCTATCGCCGGTGCCGATGGTCCTTTGGGTCGGCATCCTGATCGCGGACCTGATGGTGATCGCGCTGGCAGTGGCGACGGGCGCGGTGATTCCGGTGCTGGCATCGCTGGCGCTGACGATGTTGGTGGCGGCGATGTGGTTGTTCCGGGTGCCCACACACGTCGATTCGCTGCTGCCGTTCCTCGCGGTGATCACCGGATTTTCCGCGATCTTCGCGGTGGCTGGGAGATGGCTGATCCGGGAAACCGTGATCGAAGGTGATGGGAAACTCCGCCCACTCCCGGCCGCGCTGGTCCTGCCGGTGGCGTCGGCCGCGCTGCCGTTCGCACTGTTAGTTCTCGCGTTGTCACGCCTGCCAGTGGCAAACCCGTCGCCAGTGTTCGGGGTGGCGTTGCTGATGACCGCGCTTCTAGCAGGACTGGCGATCTTGGCAAAACAAGGACCGCTGGTGCTGGCGGCGTTGGTCGGCACCCTGGCGGTGGAAGGCGTGTGGCATCTGCACCATTTCCAACCCACTTCCCCTTCCGTCGCGCTCTCTTGGTATTTGGGATTCTACGGACTGTTTCTCGCGTTTCCCTTCGTTTTCCGCAAGGCGTCGGCCGGTGAATCCGCGCCATGGATCGCCAGTGCGCTCTCGGGCGTTGGGCATTTCCTGCTGGTCCACAATCTGGTGAAACTGGCCTATCCAAATGGAATGATGGGCCTGGTGCCACTGGCGTTCGCGATCCCCGCGCTGGTCGGTTTGGTGGTGCTTGTTAGGAATTTCCCCACGATGGATGAGAAACAACGCAGCCGCGTCGCGTGGTTCGGCGGAGTGACGCTTTTCTTCATCACGCTGATTTTCCCGATCCAGTTCTCGCACCAATGGATCACGGTGAGTTGGGCGATCGAGGGGGCGTTGCTGTTATGGTTGTTCCGGAGGGTGGTGCATCCCGGATTGCAATTGACCGGCCTCGCGCTGTTAGCGGTGGCCTTCATCCGCCTGACGCTCAATCCGGCGGTGTTCAACAATTATCCGCGCAGCGGCACCGCGATCCTGAACTGGCATCTCTATGCCTACGGGCTGGTGGCGGCGGCGCAGTTTACCGGCGGCCATTGGTTCACCGATCCGGCGGCACGGTGGAAGAGCTTTTCACCGCGCGGCGTGTTGTATGCCTGCGGCGGCGTGCTGTTGTTCCTGCTGCTCAACATCGAGATCGCCGACTATTTCACCGCGCCTAGCGACCGCTGCATCGCGTTGCGCTTCGGTGGAAACTTCGCCCGCGACATGACCTACAGCATCGCTTGGGGCTTATTCTCACTTTGCCTGCTAAGTATCGGCTTCTGGAAGGGATCGAAATACGCGCGCTATGCGTCCGTGGTCCTTCTGGTGGTCACCTTGCTCAAGCTTTTCCTCCACGATCTAGCAACGATCCAGAACATCTTCCGCATCGGCGCGCTGGTGGGCGTGGCGGTGATCGCCTTCATCGCGTCGTTCCTCTATCAACGGTTCTTCGACCGGTCCAAGACATCATGAAAACATCGCTCGCGTTATTGTTAGGATTTACCGGCATCCTGCCTGCCGCAGTCCCGCAGGATTGGACGACATGGCAGTGGGAAGCTCCGATCGAGGTGAATCAAACGGGCATGATGCGGCTCGAAGTGCCACCCGCGGTGCTCGACGTGTCGCGACCGGATCTGGGAGACATCCGGCTGCTATCGCCCGCAGGGGCGGAGACGCCGTATCTCGTCGATTTGCCCCGACCTCGGGAAGGTGGCGTGCGGGATGCGGCTGGATTCAAAGTCGTCCTGACCGGCAGGACCACCGTGATCGAAGCGACTGCGGAAACCGCCGACGCGATCGAAGCGGTCGAGCTGGTTTCCCCGGCCCACGAGTTCCTCAAGTCTGTTAGCATCGAAGGGCGCAAAGGCGGTGGCGAGTGGCAGCCCTTGGCGACCAACGAGGTGATTTTCCGACAAGCCGCCGGTGCCGAGCGCCTGCGGGTTCCACTTCCAGCCGGAGTGTGGGAGAGCTTGCGTTTCACGATCAATGATGACCGCTCGCAGCCGCTGCCGTTCACGGGTGTTAGGTTGCCGGTCGCTGCGGAGAAACCCGCGAGCGTCGAACTCCCGGTGGTGTTTGGCACCCGTGAGGATGGTCCTGGCGAGACCCGGCTCACGCTCGATCTCGGTGCCCGCAACCTGAACGTGGCGGAGCTGCGGTTTGAAATCCCCGACTCGGTTTTCAGCCGGACGTGCCGCCTGGCGTATTCCACACCCACGCCCGGTGGCGGATCCCGCATGGAAAGTTTGAGCCGGGGGACACTCTATCGGGTAGTCGGTGATCGCGATGTTTCCGCCGAGCAGTTGGTGATCCCGCTGCATCGGCGGATCCCGGCCCGCTATTTGGTGGCCACCTTCCGCAATGGCGACAGCCCGCCGCTAACGGTCACGGGCGCGGCAGTCCGCTGTTATCCGGCGGTTTTGGCGTTCCACGCGGCGCAAGCCGGAGCCTATCAGTTGCTCGTCGGCAATCGCGAAGCACCCCCACCGGACTACGATCTCAACTCGCTGCGGGGAGCCATGGGCGCGGCGGGTGGCGGACACCTCACGCCCGGACCTTTGCAGGCGAAGGCGGATTTCCAAAAACCTCCGGCGTTGCCCGGTGTGGAATCCGCCGGGGCGAGCATTGATTTGGCAGACTGGACCCGCCGACGCACGGTGGACGCCGCCGCATCCGGCGTGATTCAGATAGAACTCGATGCGTGGGCCTTGGCAGGATGCCAGCTCGATCACGGCGACAATCCACCGATCCCGGTGGAAGACCCGCATGTGCGTTTCGCCGCTCCCGTGATCGTCGCAAAACTAACCACGAATGCCCCACTTTTCCTCGTCTATGGAAACCCGAAGGCCACCGCCCCGCAATACGATCTGCGGCTCGTCGAGAAAGAACTCATGGCCGCCGAGCCGCAATCCGCGAGCCTCAAAGAGGAAGAAATACTTGGTCCCGATAAGCGGGAAAAAATGGCGCTGGACACCGGCTCACCCTGGCTGTGGCTCGCGCTGGGCGGCGTGGTCATCGCGCTGTTAGTGGTGGTGGCCAAGCTGCTGCCGCGACCGGCGGCGGAATGACAGCAGGCCACCGACACCTGGGATGAGATCATCGAAGAGTTGAACATTGACTGCGGATTTCGCGAATCCCGGCTTCGCAGTGCAGGACATACCATCCAATCCCGGCACGGCGGCCGGATCGAGTTGTCGCTGAAACAGGATTCATCCGCCGTACGCCCCGCCGAGCGCTTTCTGCAAAGCGGCGTGGTAGTCTTTCCGCGAGAGCTCGTAGCCGCCGAATTGCTTGAGGTGCGGAGTCATCCATTGGGCATCTAACAAAATCGTGCCCTTCGCGCGCAATTTGTCCACCAAAGCCACCAGCGCGATTTTCGACGCGTCGGTCTTGCGGGAAAACATGCTCTCGCCGAAGAACGCGCCGGGCAGCGCGACGCCGTAGAGTCCGCCTTGCAGGCCTTCCGCATCCCAGCACTCCACCGAATGGGCGCGGCCTAACTGGTGGAGGGCGCAGAAGCTGTCGAGGATGACATCGTCGATCCAGGTTTCCTCGCGTCCGGCGCAACCTAACATGACATCGCGGAAGGCGGTGTCCCAGCGGATCTCGAAGGGTTGCCGCTTCAGACTTTTGGCAAGTCCGTGCGGGATGTGAAACCGCTCGTCCAGCGGGATCAAGCCACGGCGCTCCGGGGAAAACCACAGGATTTCGCCGTCCTCCGCCATCGGGAAGACTCCCCGCGCGTAAGCTTCTAGCAGCATTTCCGGTGGGATGATCTTCATGGGGGAGAGGCTTCAATAACGAGGGGCGACCTTCGGTCAACCCTCGTTATTTACTAACTATCGTCGCGAAGGCGTTGTGGTCGTGGATACTCTCGTGGTTCACCGCCTTGACCGTGAAAGACAGAACACGCTTGTCGGCACGCAGCAGGGCGGCGGCATTTCTAACGACATCCTCGACGAACACCGGGTTGTCGTAGGCTTGCATCGTCACGAAGCGTTCGTCGGTGCGCTTGAGCAGGGCATAAACCGGCGCGGAGCCGGATTTCTCGGCGACCGCGATCAGGTCTTCTATCAGGATCAATTCCCAGCCACCGGGTTTCGCCTTCGGGCGGACTTCCAGCGTGACATAGCCGCGCTGGTTGTGCGCACCGTATTCGCTGATTTCCTTGCTGCACGGGCACAGTGTGGTGACGGGTACGGTGACACAGAGGACGAAGTCATCGACCTTACCATTCGATGTGCCTTGGAAAATGACATCGCAGCCGACCTTGGCCGGTGAGCCGGAGACTGGAGCTTTTTTCGTCACGAAGTAAGTGAACGCCACCTCGATGTGCGCTTCCTCGGCATCGAGGCGTTTTTTCAAATCGTGGAGGATTTCCGGCAGCGTGCGCATGGTCACCTCGCCCTCGTGTTTGCTCAATACTTCGAGGAAGCGGCTCATGTGGGTGCCCTTGAAATGATGCGGCAGATGCACCGACATCGAGATCTTGGCGACGGTGGGGAATGGCTTGCCGTCCTGGTCGAGGACCTGGATCGGGTAGCGTAAATCGGAGACTCCGACTTGGTCGATCGCGAGTCCGCGGGTGTCCGGGGTCGCTTGAATGTCGGGCAATGGGGATTTCCTGGGCATGAGTTAGAGATTCCTTTCGTATTCCGCCCACGACGAGGACGTTTCCCAAACGCGGACGCGGACGAGCCGGACGTCGGGCTTGAGCAGGTAGCGGGTATCGGCGCGCCGGGCATACGCGGCAAGGGCATTTTGCGCGTGGTCGAAGATCGTGCGGGCCATCAACTCGGTGGTCGGGTCCTGGTTTTCGAAACCGATCACGCGGTCGCCGTAACGCGCCTTGAAATCCTCGTAAGCCGGGTCCTCGGTGTTCATACACAGCGCGTGGTCGAAGCTATCCAACCACTCGCCGACGGCTTCCTTGATGATCTTAAAATCGCAGACCATCTGGTTGTCATCGAGCTCGTCGGCCTCGATCACGAACTCAACCTTGCGAGTATGGCCATGCGGAAACCGACACTTGTCGGGATGCTTGGTGAGCATGTGGCCGTTTTCCACTTCGAGGGATTTGCAGATTCGGTAGGGCATAGGAAGAGGTTGAGAGTCTAGGGTTGAGAGTTGAGAGAAAGAGAAGATGGATGAAAGTGCGGGTCTATTTCTAACTCTCAACTCTCAACTACAAACTCTCAACTCAACTTGGGAAGTTCCGGAGTCTGCTCGTAAACGGTGGGATCGGGCAAGCCCGCGAGGATGAATGCCTCTCGCCGTTCGACGCAGGTGCCGCAGACGCCGCAATGAATCGCGCCGCCTTTGTAGCAGGACCAGGTTTCGGAAAAGTCGATGCCGAGCTCGACGCCGCGCCTGGCGATGCCGGATTTGTCAGTGGCGATGAACGGTCGCAGCAGTTGGATTTTCGCGTAAGTCCCCTCGCCCATCGCGGTGGCCATCGCTTGCATGAACGGCTCGCGGCAGTCCGGATAGATCGCGTGGTCGCCCGAGTGCGCGGCGATGACGAGGCCATCAGCATCGACACTTTCGGCGTAGCCGGTGGCGATCGCGAGCATGATGCCGTTGCGGAACGGGACGACGGTTTGCTTCATCGAGGCCTCGGCGTAATGGCCGTCGGGGATCGCGCCGCCGGATTGGAGCAGGTCGGACTTGAACAGGCGGTCGATGAAATCCAGCGGGATGATCTGGTGGTGCACGCCATTTCTATCAGCGTGCAATTTCGCGAATGGGATCTCGCGGGAGTTATGTTTTGCGCCGTAATCGAACGACACACAAGCGACCACCTCGTGCTGACCGAGCACTTCGTATAGCGCGGCGACCGAATCCATCCCGCCGCTCAGCAGCACGCAGACTTTCATGCGTCACACTCCGGGTAAACCGCCTCGGTCGTTAGCTGGATGCCGCCGCGTGGGGCGAATTCACCGCGCACGATGAGTTCCTTCGGCTTCAGCGCGGCCACCAGATCGTCGAGGATGCGGTTGACGATTTCCTCGTTGAACGCCGGCTGATTGCGGAATGAGGCGAGGTAAAATTTCAAGCTCTTGGTTTCTACGATCATCTCGCCCGGCACGTAGCGGATCTTGATATTCGCGCTATCCGGCTGGCCCGTCACCGGGCAGAGCGAGGAGAATTCCGAGGTGCTGAGCGTGATCCAGTATTTCCGGCCCGGGCGTTGATTGGGGAAAATTTCCAATTTGGCCTCGTCCGGGCTCGCGGGCAGACGGCTTTCCTTTCCAAGCAGGGACAATTTCTTGAGATCTTCGCGACCGGGCATGGTCGGATTCTGAAACCATGCGCGCAAAGGTCGATTTTATTTTCTTGGCGCGCTGGAGTGCGTCGGGAAAAGAATTCTCCCGCTCCAAAATCTTGCTCGTCCTGCCGGATCGGGCTTGGTTTCGCACGACTGATTGGACAGCGTCCTGTCGCCCACCCACCGACACCTCCATGTTCACCTGGATTCCCATTCATCTCGAAGCCGCCAAGATACTTCTCACCTACCGCAACCGCCAGCGGGACCTCGTTGCGCTGCTCCAGCGAATGCACGACGCGGGCCTCAAGGCCCTCGCCATCACCGACCGCCATGCGGATGGCACGCAGGGACCTCTTCAGGAAATCGATCCATTTACCTTCCTCGCCAACTTCAACCGGCCGAACACCCGTGACAATCGGATCGCCCTCTGGGTATTTCTGAAAAAAGAGTGGAATCTCGCCGCAAGCGTCCCCACCGACTTCGATGGCTTGCCGCTGATGAACCATCAGAAGTCCTGGCTCCTCCCTTGGGCGGAAGAACGCGACGCCCGACACGTCCCCGACTTGTGGGAATTCTTCGGACACGTCCTGACATGCCATGTGGATCAGCTCGACACGGCCCTGATGGAGCGGTGCATGAGCCATAAGGGCACCGCGCTCACCGTCCTCACTATGGGCATGTTCTGGATCCGTCCGGACGCTTGGATTTCCACCGATGGCAAGAACGTGGGATACTCCCAGCATTTGGGATGTCTCGTGGCCAAACCCAAGACCGCAGCTGGCTATCCCGATTGGCTCGAGGCAATGAAAAAACTGGCTGCCGGCGATGCCACGAAGTTCTCCCACGACGCGCACCTATGGTCCATCGGTGTCATCGCTCCCAAAAAGAACATTCGCTACTGGCTCATCGCGCCGGGCGAAAGGGCTCGGCTCATGCCAACATGCATCGAGGAGGAAATCATTTCGATGGGGTGGGGTGAACTTACGGATATGAACGGTTACAAGGACCGATCTCAGATCGAAGGTATCCTTCAGAAGTCGAATCCTTCGAAAAATCCGCGGCAGTCGGCGGGCATGATCTGGCAGTTCGCCCATGACATCTCCATCGGCGATTATGTATTTGCCAAGAAGGGCACCTCCGAACTCGTCGGCTGGGGCGTGGTCACCGGGAAGTATTTCTACAATCCCGATGCCGATGAGTATTTCCATACCCGCCTCGTCGAGTGGCGCTCGCTCAAGATTGTGCCTTCAGAAAAACAACTGCCCAACAAGACGCTCACCGAGAAGACAGACGACGAGACATTCCGCGCGTTGGTGGACAGACACTATTTAGTTCTCCCGTCTCCCGACCCCTACACCACCGAGCAGGCGCTGACCGAAATCTTCATGGAGCGACCGCAGTTAGAAACCATCCTGCGTCGCCTACGTGATAAGAAAAACATCATCCTGCAAGGCGCGCCCGGAGTGGGAAAGACCTTCATCGCCCGCCGTCTCGCCCACCTCATGCTCGGCACCCGCGACGACTCCACCATCGAGATGGTCCAATTCCACCCGTCTTACAGCTATGAGGATTTCGTGCAGGGGATCAAACCCTGTCCGGATAGCGGGAAATTCATCGTGCAGGACGGGATCTTTCACCGCTTCTGCGAGCGCGCGGCCTCGGACAAGGACACGCCGTATTTCCTGATCATCGACGAGATCAACCGCGGCAACCTCGGCAAAATCCTCGGCGAGCTGATGATGCTCATCGAGACCGACAAGCGTGGCCACAAACTCACTCTAACATACAGCGGTGAGCCGTTCGCGGTTCCTCCGAATCTTCATCTCATCGGCACGATGAACACGGCGGATCGCTCGCTCTCGATGGTGGACTATGCGTTGCGCCGTCGCTTTTCGTTCATCACCCTGCACCCTGGTTTTGAGACAGACTCCTTCAAGGAACATCTGGTGGCGCAAGGCATCTCGCCAATACAGATCGAACATCTAAAAAGTCTCATGGCCCACCTCAACCGGGAAATCGAAACCGACACGGTCAACCTCGGAACCGGCTACCGCATCGGTCACAGTTTCTTCACACCCATCCGGCGGGTGGACGATTTCGCGCTCTGGAGCCGCGACATCATCGAGCACGAGATTCTTCCCCTGCTGGAAGAATATTGGATGGACGAATTGGAAACCGTGGCCGTCCACAGGAAGAAGCTTCTCGCATACGAAGCATGAGCATTCCGGTCCAGAATCTCTATTACCTCCTTACTTACGCGTGGGATCGCCGGCTGAACCATGGCGGGATGCAGGGCTTAGATGTC
>JANMJJ010000171.1:0-7685 GCA_031371325.1 Akkermansiaceae bacterium
GTTCCGCTTGGGTAATAACCAAGTCCGTGTATAGAGGAGCATCAGGACCGTCAAAATTTGATCCCGGATGCGCCTTCCACAACACATAGGTGTCGGTGAGGACATCGCGCAGAGCCACACCGATGAAACCGCCATCGCCAACGCCACCAATGATTGATAACGCGCCGATGACGGCAGGCGGAGCGGGGTTCGTTGATGCGTGGCCAATCATCCGACCGGTCAAATCTCCCGAGCCATTCAACTTGAACGGCTGGGAATGCGCCAACTCTGCTGAGTCCAGCCAATCATCTATTATTCCAATGTGGCCGTTATCCGCTATCCAACCCCAGTCACTATTGTTGGCCCAGATATCCCCGTAAACCGAGGTCCAGCCCTCCATATTGGGAGTGGAGGGACTGGCAAAGTCGTAGGTGAGGGTCGCGTGCGCGGATTGGGCGGCACCGAACATCACTGCGGCACCCACCGCTAAAGCGAGGGCGGAGTGTTTAAGGGCAACCCGTAGCTGGTTGCAGATGGTTTTGATTTTCATGGGGATTCTATTTTAGGGTTCAGGATTTTTTTGGTACTGGCGGGTTGTATTTACTGGATTCGATTTCGTCGTTTGCGGATGGAGAAAAAAGAATGGGTTTTTGATTCTCGGATCGTCACCCCCGATTGGAGTGAATGATTGATCTGTCGAAATAAGACATTCATCCTCTGATTCAATTTAACAACGGGGTAGGAACGCATCGCTTTTGGGAATGGGCAAATTTTATTTCAGGGTCAACTAGGGCTTGTGGCGGACTAGTTTTGAAGAGTTTTCAGTTTTTCAGCTTCCCGCTCTGCATTGGTGATTGTTGATGGATCAACGGCCGTTTGGATCGGCGGTTTTTGTGCTGCTCAGAAAGATCGCAATGAGTTCATGGCACTCGGCCATCGCCAAGGCGCTTGTGGCCCCGGAGGATGGGTCACTCGATTCGCTTGATGGCTAGGGGATTTGCGTCCTGAAGCTCTGCGGGGAGGGCGGCGTCTGGGAAGCTTTGCCAGGCGATGGCGCGGCAGAAGCGGAAGATGGCAATGGTGCCGACGGAGGTGCTGCGGCCGTCCGAGGTGGCGGGGAAGGGGCCGCCGTGGACCATGCTGTTGCAGACTTCGACGCCGGTGGGGAAGCCGTTGAAGATGAGCCGACCGGCGCGGGTTTGCAGGGCGTGGACGAGGCTGGCGTGGGTGGTGAGTTCTGCTGCGGTGGCGTGAAGGCTGGCGGTGAGCTGGCCTTCGAGGTGGGGAATCGCGGCTTCGATTTCAGCCAACGAGCCGCGGACGATCAAGGTGGCCGGGCCGAACATTTCACCTTGGAGGGTTTCGTTTTTGAGGAAGTCGGCGATGGAAACGGTGAAGACGGCGGGCGCGCCTTGGCCGGGACCGGCCTCGGTGGCGGAGCGGGCGAGGGTGGCCACGCCATCCGCGGCGGCGAAGGCGGCGGTGGAATCGGCGAAGGATTTGCAGATCGAGGCATTGAGCATCATGCCGGGAGTTCCCGCTTCGGTGAGGGACTTGAGTTTGGTTAGGAATGCTTCGCCCTTGTCTGCGGGAATGAAAACGAGGCCGGGGTTGGTGCAGAATTGGCCGACGCCGAGGGTGAGCGAGCCGAAGAATGCTTCGGCCAGGGCTTCCTCGCCGCGCTCCAAGGCACCGGGGAGGATGACGATCGGGTTCACCGAGCTCATTTCGGCGTAAACGGGAATCGGCTGCGGGCGGTTGGCGGCGGATTCCATGAGTGCGGTGCCACCGGCGCGGGAACCGGTGAAGCCGACGGCTTGGGTGACGGGGTGTTTGACGACGGCTTGGCCGACCTTGCGGCCGCCGCCGTAGAGCACGGAGAAGACGCCTTCTGGCATGTTGGTCAGCTTGGCGGCGCGGATCACGGCGGCGGCGACGATTTCCGCCACTCCGGGGTGGGATGCGTGGGCGATGACCACGACCGGGCAACCGGCGGCGAGTGCGGAGGCGGTGTCACCCCCGGCGACGGAATAGGCCAGCGGGAAATTGCTGGCGCAGAAAACGGCGACGGGACCGAGCGGCCGGAGCATCGAGCGGAGATCGACTTTCGGGATCGGTTGGCGATCCGGCTGGGCGCGGTCGATGCGGGCATCGACCCAGGAGCCTTCTTCGATTTGCGCGGCGAACATCCGGAGTTGGCCGGTGGTGCGGCCGGTTTCACCGCGCAGGCGGGGTTCGGGCAAGGCGGTTTCCAATTTGCCGCGCTCGACGATGTCATCGACGACGCCTTCGATTTCCGTGGCGATGGCGCGCAGGAATCCGGCGCGGGTTTTGCCGGAGAGGTTCGAGTAGGCGGGAAACGCGGTGGCGGCGAGGGCCATGGCATGATCCACTTCCTCGGGGGTGGCGCCTCGGTAGGCGGGTTCTAGCAGGGTGCCGGTGCCGGGTTGGACTGCGTTGCCGCAGGGCGCGGTGCCGGTGGAGCGGGAGTGGCCGATGAAGGAGGTGCCGAGAAGTGGAGTGATCATGGGGATGGGGTCGAATTTAAGACAGGGGGCGAGACGCCCCCTGCAACGGTCTGGAGCGAGACGCTCCAGCCACGCTTAGGCGATCTCAGGTGCGGTCGCGAGGGCTAGCTCGATGATGGCGGTGGCTGCGGCGAGTTCGGCGCCGGCGAGTTCGAGGCGCGGGGGACGGACGCGGTTGTTGCCAAGTTTACCGCCAGTGGCGAGGGTCTGCTGGAGTTTGATGAGCTGGACGAATTTCACAACGGTGTCCATCCGCAGCATCGGCAGCATCCATTGATAGATCGCCATCGCTTCTTCGATTTTACCGGCGGTGGCGAGATCCCAGAGCTTCACGTTGTAAGCAGGGAAGGCGTCGCCGACGCCGGTGATCCAGAATGTCGCGCCCATCGCGGCACCTTCCAAGGCGCAGTCATCGACGCCCACGCCGAGCGCCACGCGGTCGCCGCAAAGCTCGCGGATGCCGGCGATGCGACGGACATCGGTGGAGGATTCCTTGACGGACTCGACGTTCGGGCACTCGTCGGCGAGTTCCTTGATTTGGATGGGAGTGAAATCGGTTTTGTAGGCGACCGGGTTGTTATAAATGATGCAGGGCAAGTCGGTGGCGTTGATGACGGCTTTCATGTGCGTCTTCATTTCCCGCCAATCCGAGGCGTAAAGATAGGGCGGCAGGACCATCAGGCCGCGGCAACCGTTGTCCTTGGCGGCCTTGGCGATGTCCACGGCTTCTTTGGTCGAAAGCGAGGCGACGCCCGGAATGATCGGGGTGTCAGGCAGCGCGGCGACGTAGGTTTTTTGCAGCGCGAGTTTTTCCTCGAAGGAAAGCGTGGCACCCTCGCCGAGCGAGCCGTGGCAGACGATGGCGGTGCAGCCGTTGTCGATCAGCCATTTGCCGTGCTCGGCCATCAGGCCGTGGTCGATGGTGAGATCGGCGTTGAATTGAGTCAGGGTTGCGGGCATGACGCCCTTCCATTGGATTGTCATCATCATAATTGCAGGGAATTCTTAAGGCTTGGAGAGAGGTTGGGTGGCTGGGTAGGGAGCGATGATCAGGGTCACCGTGGTCCCGACGGGCGGGACTCGTTTCGGGAATGCGTACCAGATCACATTGTCCTGATTGTCGGAGCCGGGATAATTGATCACCGCGTTGGAGTCGGTCATGATCGCGGCGATGTCTCCGGTCAATTCGGGAATGAATTTGTTTTCGGAGAAACCCGATCCGGTGTAGAGCCAAGGGCCAGCGGCCATGACGGTGTCCTTGGCGGTGTTGCGGAACCACTCGTTGACGGGGATGCGGCGGATCGTGCCATTGTCGCTCCATTCCACGTCCACGGCGATGCGGGCGGCGGCTTTCACGGGGGTGGAGACGTCCGGATACATGCCGGTCGGGTGGCCGGTCTCGTCGATGAGGGAGAAGAGTTCGCGCGAAGGAGCGTAGCGCAGCAGGGTGAACGCGAGATTGAGATGGGTGGGGGAAATCGCCGTGATCAGAAGGGATTCGTGGGCTTTTCCCTGTTGCAGGACGATGAGGTATTCGATCAGTCCCTCGCTCATGTTCACTTTGGTGGGAAAGCGGATTTCCCGGCTTTTGCGGTCGAGAATGACCTCGCCGATCTGAAACCTGGTGTCATCGAGCTTGATGACGGAGGGCTTCACCGGCTCGGCAGTCGCCGCGTTGGTAGCAGGCGGCGACTCCGGTTTGGTGGGCGGGCTTTCCTGGGCCAGCGCAAGGGAAACCCAGGCCGGGATGAGAATGAGCAAGCGGAGAAATATTTTGGACAATGGGTTGGAGATGCTGGTCTGGTTGAGGATCATATTGTCGATGGATTGGGAATTTTGGAGTGAGGGTGGACAGTAAATCCCACCACGGCGGAGTGGGAGCCTCGTTCCTGTGACGCGCGTTGCAATTCTTATCTCTCCGGCAACAGCTTCGCCTGAAGCACTAGTGCCGTGAGGGTGAAGAGGGGAGCGGTGTCACAGTGCAGGGATACGAGTCCGGGCGGCGGCGTAACCGGGTGCTTCCGCCGAAATTTCCCACGCCCCACCGGCCTCGGTATTCGCCGTTTTCGGGGCAAGCACCAGCGTCCCTTGGCTGCTGCCGCTGGTTTCCACCATGCCATCGGCGAGTCCGAGGATGGCGCGGATGATGGTTTCTCCCTCGGCCTCGGAGACGGCCGTTTGCGGAGGCATGGGGACCGCGCCCCAGACGCCGCTGCTGCCGGATTTCATCTTGGCCTGCAGTCGCGCGAGCGCACCGGCATCCTCGCGATATTTCATCGCGACATTCAGATAGGCCGGGCCGATCGATGTCCGGTCCACCTGATGGCAGGCAAGGCATTGCTTGGAAGTCACGAGCTTCTCCATCTGGGCGCTGAACTGCGGGCCTCCCGCGTCATGACCGGTGGGTGGAATATAGCGGGCACGGACGACGAGTTTCGTGGGATCGGCGGCTCCTTTCACGGAAAAGTCCAAGGACTCGCCGAAGCCGAGCCGCTTCGGTTTCTTGGCAAATTCGAGCTGCAACGAGGGCTCCGCCTGATCGTTCGTCAGGGAAATCCGCGCGATCGCCACCGCGCCTTTTGCATCGGTCGCCACGGCACGCAGCTCGGAGCCACCGGAGGGATGCGTGAGCGTCGCACCGGTGCCGATCTTCGACTCGTTGCGGCCATCGGTGAGCCACCAGTTGATCGTCACTGCGTCACCATCCGGATCGGAAGCCGTGGCAGTGAACTTGCTGCCCTCGGTAGCGACGCTGATGACCGGCGGATGGTTGCCATCGGCAGGTTGCAGGCGGCGGATGCGGCCATTGCTATTGAAGTACCACCCGGAGCCGTATTCCAGAACCCAGAGGGTGCCGTCCGGGTCCATTTCCATATCCATCGGGTGCTGGAGCTTGTCGATGAGAGGCTCGAGTTTTTCCAGCTGGTCTTTGTTACCGAGCTTCGCTTTCCAGATCTCACCACGCATCCAATCGTAACTTAGCAACGTGTGATCATCCGCCCTGCCAAGCAGGTTGTGTTTCCGATTGGACAGATGATAGAAGACAGGTCCGGCCATCGCGTTGCGGCCGCCTTCGCCCATTGATGGAAACTCTTCGCTCTTCGCGTAGGGATACCAGATGAAAGCCTTTTGCGCCGGCGGCAGGTCGGTGAGGCCGGTGTTGAGCCTGCTCGGGTTCTTGGGCGTGGCGGGATTGGTGACCGGCCCTGGCTTGTTGGTGTTGAAGTCCACGATCGGGTAGGGCTTGTTATCGGCAATCACGAAAGGCCAGCCGAAATTGCCCGCAACCTTGGCTTGATTGACCTCGTCGTGACCGCGCGGGCCGTTGGCCCCCTCGTTTTTCGCATCCGGCCCGACCTCGCCCCAATATAAGATGTTCGTCTTGGGATCAACCGCGATGCGGAACGGATTGCGGCAACCCATGACATAGATTTCAGGACGGGTCTTCGCCGTGCCCGGAGCAAATAGATTTCCCGATGGAATGTCATAACCTTTGTCAGTCGGCCGGATGCGCAGGATCTTGCCGCGGAGATCGTTGGTGTTGCCAGCACTGCGCATCGAGTTCGTGTGCTCGTGGCCGTCGCGTTCATCGAGCGGGGCAAAGCCATCGCTCTCGAAAGGATTCGTATTGTCACCGGTGCTGAGGTAAAGCAAGCCGCCGGGACCGAAGGCGAGCGAGCCAGCTTGATGGCACACCGAGTCGCGACGATCAGTGGGAATGTCGAGCAGGATCGTTTCGGAATTCAGATCGAGCTTGCCGTCCTTGAGTTGGAAGCGGGACAGCCGGTTGAGCATTTTCTCTGGATGGCTGTAGTAAAGGTAGAGCCGTTGGTTCGTCGCGAAGCCAGGGTCAAGCGCCAGGCCGAGAAGGCCGTCTTCCCTCGCCCAAACGCTCTTGGAATCACTGGCACGCAATGCCGTCACCGCGACCTTGCCAATCTCGAAGACACCGCCGGTTGCGGGATGGACCCGCAGCACCCTGCCCTCCCGCTCGATGACGATCAGGTTTCCGCCCGGTGCGACGGCAAGTTCCATCGGGTCATGCAGACCTTCCGCAAAATAGGCGCTTTCGATTTCTGCGGCATGGGCGAAGGAAATCGACAGGGTAAGGGCAAGAATGGTTCGCATGGGCGGGCGGTTCTACGCGGGCTGGCGGCTTGAAATTTCAGTGGAGTTGCGGCCCTGGTTTTGCTCACCTGGCCATCAGAGTCAGCATCGCTTTACCCAAGGCATCACCCACGAGGTAATAGGTTTCGGCATTGCCGTATTCATGGTGGACATGGCCGGGGTGCGGTGAGTCCTCAGGCTTGCGAACGAAGTCACCGGTTTCGACCAATTTCACCGTGCCTTTGAATTCTGGTTTCTCCGCCGCAGCCTTCTGTGCATTTCTGATCGCCAGCGCTGCTGGCGGGAAATCCTTAGCTCCTTTCAACCAGCCACCGGTTAAATCGCCGATGACCACCGGCAATTTCGGAGACTTCAAATCCTTGCGCACGTCGTGGATCAAGTTGACCAGATTCTTCTCATACACCGGCACCATTTTGGCATCGCAAAAATCGTTCCAACCTTGCCACCAGACGAATCCCGCTATCTCGTAGCCCCGGCCATCATATTTAGGGAAGTTGGTCTTCAGATTTTTGAGGGCATCGTCAATCTCTGAGATCATCTTCGTGTAGTAAGGACCAACTTGTCCGCCAGAACTAGGCGGGCGGAAATCCACATCGAGGCTCTTGCCGCCCCATGCTGTTTTGATGATCAATACCTGGTTCTTAATGCCGTCACCCACCACATGGCCGAACTGGAGTTCCACCCCGAAATGATGGTCGTCATCATAGGCTGAGAAACCGAGACCAAGCGGCCCAACTTTCAGAGGCGAGTTTTCGCGCTGATATTGAGCCCACACATCATCCCGCACCGCCCATTTACCGTCGGCGGTCTTGAGATGTTTGTAAATCGGAGCCTTGACTGGATCATTGTAGAGCATGGCAAGCGTGCCCTTGCCATCGTTGTAGTCCTTGCCCGTGAGATCGACCACGGCTTGGCCTTGCATGTTCGACTGGCCGGCGAGGATGAAGACTTTCAAGGGTAAGGCAGGCACTGCTAGCGCGGATCCGGCAAGCAAGAGTGATGTCGTAAACAATATGTGTAGTTTCATGGTTTTTTTTGTGTGATGAAATG
>JANMJJ010000053.1:0-8014 GCA_031371325.1 Akkermansiaceae bacterium
GTCCGACAAACTTTCGCCCGTTTCCTGAAAACTCGGCCATGACAAACCCGCCGCCATCCCTACACTCCGCCCCGTGAGCTATCAGGTCTTCGCCCGGAAATATCGCCCCAAAACCTTCGACGACGTCCTCGGACAGGACCATGTCGTGAGGACTCTTCGCAATGCCATCGCCCAAAAGCGGCTGGCCCACGCCTATCTCTTCGTCGGCCCGCGGGGCACCGGAAAAACCTCCACCGCCCGCATCCTCGCTAAGGCGCTCAACTGCACCAACGGCCCGATGATCGACTTCGATCCCGACGAGGATGTCTGCATCGAGATCGCCGAGGGCCGCTCGCTCGACGTTTTGGAAATCGACGGTGCCTCCAACAACGGCGTCGAACAGGTCCGCGACCTGCGCGAATCCGTCCGCTTCGCCCCGACCCGCGGGCAGTTCAAGATTTTCTACATCGACGAGGTCCACATGCTCTCGAATGCCGCCTTCAACGCGCTGCTCAAGACGCTCGAAGAGCCGCCGCCGCATGTGAAATTCATCTTCGCCACCACCGAGGCGAACAAGATCCTGCCCACCATCCTGTCCCGTTGCCAGCGCTTCGACCTCCGCCCGATCCCCACCGAAACGATCGCCGCACACCTGCTCCACATCGCGAAGGAAGAAGGCATCGCGCTCGATGAAACCGCCGCCTGGGCCATCGCCAAAGGTGCCGACGGCGGCATGCGCGACGCCCAGTCGATGCTCGACCAGCTCGTCTCCTTCTGCGGCGACACCATCAACGAGGCCAACGTCCTCGACGTTTTCGGTTTCACCTCGCGGGAAAAAGTCGCCGCCCTCACTCAAGCGCTGCTAGCCCGCAACAATCCCGCCGCCCTCTCGCTCATCCAGGTCGAAGCGGAAAGCGGCCGCGAGCTTTCCCAACTACTAGGCGAACTCATCGGCTGCCTGCGTGCCCTGTTAGTCGCGAAGCTCGACCCGTCCGCCGATGGCGAGGGCATCCCCGCCCCGCTGTGGACCGCGCTGTTAGCCGCCGCCGATGAATACGCGCCGGACCGCATCCTTGCCGCCATCGACGTCTTCGCCGAGACCGAAGGCCGCATGAAATGGGCGACGAACAAGCGGCTGCATTTCGAACTCGGCGTCATCAAGGCCATCCAGTCGCTCGGCGAGGTCCGGATCACCGACGTCATCAAGGTCCTCACCCGCGGTGCCGACTTCATCCCCACCGGAGCGCTGGCTTCCGCCGGCGAGTCTCAAGCCGCCGCATCCGCGCCGGTAAAAGCGCAAGCTGCCCCGACCCCAGTTCAGCAAGAACCGGAGCCCGAACCCATCCCCGTCGCCAAGGAATGGAACCCCGAGCCCAGCCCTGAACCCGCCGCTCCAGCCGCCACCAAACCCCGCCCGACCGGCGGCCTGTCCAGCTTCGAATCCATGATCGATGCCGCCCCGGATGTCAGCGAACCACCCGCTCCACCCGAGCCACCGCCGTGGAAAAACGACAAACCCGCCGCCGACGCCAAGCCACCGGAACCCGTGCCCGTCATCGCCGCCATCGAAGACGCCTTCCACAACGACCCGCTCATCCAGGCCGCGCTCGTGAAATTCGAAGGGAAGGTGCTCGCCTAACTGGACCGCAGGATTCATCCCGCGCGTCTGAATCAACGGCTGGCATATCCCGAAAATCCTGCTAAAAAAGACACATGGTCACAATCGCACAACTTGAAGAGCAAATCATGACTTTGCCGGATGGCGCACGGGCCGAGCTTGCAAGCTACATCCTGAGATCATTGCCTGCCGCTTACTCGGACGACGATGGCGGAGTTGCCGAAGCTCTGCGGCGCGACGCTGAAATGGATGCCGATCCTTCCGCATGCATGACTTATGAGGAATTCAAGCGGTCCTTAGCACGATGATGCTTCCTCTTGGTTTCAATCAGAGAGTCTCGAGCGACCTCAAGGGCATCCTTGCTTTCTATGAGCAGGAGAGCGGGATTCAACTCGCAGAGGAATTCCAAGCTGAATCCATCGTATGCCTGGACCAAATCTTGGAGAATCCCAAGCAGTTCCATTTTTCGTCAACGATTTGAGACGCGCAAATCTAAAGCGCTTTCCCTATCATTTTCTCTATCAAATCAAATCCACATCGGTTCGAATTTTTGTCATTCGTCACCATCATCGAAATCCGAATTTTGGCATCAACCGCCAATAACAACCCACCAACCAACCACTCCCTATGAACATCCAGAAACTCATGAAACAAGCCCAGCAGATGCAAGCCGGGCTCGCCGCCAAGCAGGAAGAACTCGCCATCCAGACCGTCGAGGCCTCGGTCGGCGGCGGCAAGGTGCATGTCATCGCCACCTGCGCGGGCGATGTGCTTTCCATCAAGATCGACAAGTCCGTGATCGATCCGGAAGACGCGGAGTTCCTCGAGGATCTCGTCCTCAAGGGCGTCCAGGAGGCCATTGCCAAAGGCAAGGAAAAGTCCGCCGCCGAGATGAAGAAACTCACCGGCGGCCTCGGCATCCCCGGCATGTGAAATCTCAAATCTGAGATTTCAAATTTCAAATCCACCTCCCTCCATGCCATCGATCAGCCGCCGCCTCGGATGGATCCTGGTGGGGAGTTCCCTGCTGTTGCACCTTTTCACAGTTTACTGTTTCGCGCGGCAACCGGATCGGTTCGCGGCGTTCACAGTGGTGCCGATTTGGCTGTGGGGCGGGTGCGGACTGCTGCTTTCGAGCCTGGCGTATTATTGGCTGCGTGCCTCGCTCTCGCTGGTGATGACCGCCGTGTGGACCATCACCCTGCTAGTGGGCGCGGATGAAGCCCGGGTCTTGGCGAACTTCGGCAAGCCCGCCCCGCTTCCCGGCCAGCCGGAAGCCTACGAAGGCACCGCCGTCATCCGCGTCATCACCCTGAACTCCGCGCTCTTCACGTATGGCAATCCAGCGCAGGATCTGGCGGTGTGGCAACCGGACATCGTCCTCCTGCAAGACGTCCTGCCCCATCAAGTCCGGCAGATCGCAGACTTACTCTACGGCGGCCACGGCGATTACCGCGCCCTCCAGACCAACGGTCTCGTCACCCGCTGGAAGATCCAACGTGAAATCCGCAACCCCAACCAACGCGACGAACAACTCACGCTGCTGCTCCCCAGCGGCGTGGAAATCGAAGTCGTCAATGTCCACCTCGCCACCGCCGCCACCGATCTGCGCCTGTGGCAGCGCTCCGCTTGGATCAGCCATCGGAACAACCGCGTCGTCCGCCAACGGGAACTCGCGCTCACCCAGCAGGTCCTCGAACAAACCACCAAATTCCCTAACACCCCCACGATTTTCGGCGGCGACTTCAACGCCCCCGCCACCGACATCGTCCACCGCCAGCTCGCCCGCGATTTCGTGGACGCCTTCGCCACCGCCGGCACCGGCTGGGGAGACACCTTCCAACGCCGGTTCCCGATCCTGCGCATCGATCACCTTTACGCGACCCGCCATTTCACCCCGGTCCGCTGCCGCGCCGTGACCACCCGCAACAGCGATCACCGGATGGTCGTCGCGGATTTCGTGATGAAATAGACCATTTGCCAAAAACAATTGCCCGACAGATTGGGCTTGCAACAATTTCCCGGCCCACCAACCGGGGTTCCATGGCGGACGGGGGGAATTCCAGCGCGCGAAAATGAGTTGGTCGCGCCCGGATTCGCGACTATATCGTGCGGCGATGAGCGAAGCGGCGAGCAAAGCGAAGAAACCCCGGGTCAACGTACGACGCCCGGACGTCATGGAGCGCGTCTCTGCGGAAGTGGCGATCCATTTCCACTCGACCATCGTCGAAAAACTCCGCGATCGCGGCGGGAAAATCACCGTGGGCAACACCACCGTGCTGCTGGCCGAGCAATTCGGTTTCTGTTACGGCGTCGAGCGGGCGATCGACCTCGCCTACGCCTCGCGCAAGGTTTTCCCGGACAACCGGATTTTTCTCATCGGCGAAATCATCCACAACCCGGACGTGAACCGCCACCTCCGCGAGATGGGCATCGTCTCGCTGCCGTGGCAGGAAATGGACGCGAGCTACGACGACCTAACGGTGGACGACGTGCTGATCGTCCCGGCCTTCGGCGCGCCGACGGCGTTCATGGACAAGGTGGAAGAGCGAGGTTGCTACGTGGTCGATACCACCTGCGGCGACGTGATGAAAGTCTGGCGGCGGGTCCGCGGTTACGCCAAGGACGGCATCACCTCGATCATCCACGGCAAGTCGAACCATGAGGAAACCCGCGCCACCGCTTCACGCGCGCTCGGGGAAATGGGCGACGGGAATTACCTCATCGTGCTGACCTTGGGCGATGTGGACTACGTCTGCGATTACATCCGCAACGGAGGGGATCGGGAAGAATTCCTCAAGCGCTTCGAGGGCGAGTATTCCAATGGATTCGATCCAGACAGCCACCTGCGCCAGATCGGAGTCGCCAACCAAACGACGATGCTCAAAAGCGAGACCGAGGAAATCCAGCGGCGGCTCCGCAAGGCCGTCTTCGACCGCGATGGCGACGACAACGCGTTCCAGATGTTCGACACCATTTGCGGCGCGACCCAAGAGCGGCAGGACGCGTTGTTTGAAATGCTCCGCAAGCCGATGGACCTGCTGCTGGTCGTCGGCGGTTATAACAGTTCGAACACCGCCCACCTGGTGGAAATCGCGGAACCCGAGCTGCCGACGTTTTTCATCCGCGGCGCTTCCTGCATCGAGTCGCTGGAGCAAATCGTCCACTACGACCTACACCGCCGTGAGGAAAAAACCTCCGACTACTCGCGCCTATTCTCCGACGACCGCCCCGTCACCGTGGGTATCACGGCGGGTGCCTCATGCCCTAACAATCTGATCGAAGAAACGCTGGTCAAGGTTTTCGAACTCCGCGGGATCAACCGCGAAGCGCTGGATCAAGTTTAGTCCGGGAAGAGGAACCAGTAGCAAGTGAAGTCCAAGTTCTTGCAGATATTGGTAGTCGCTCATCCCTTGCGGGCGGACGAGTTGGTGTTATGCTGTCATGCGTGACGACCAATGGAGTTCAGGTCCAGACCTTTGCCGCAGAGCGGTTTAGTTCACCACCACTGCGAGTATGATGCCGCCCATCCCTGCCCAAGAAGCCGCGAGGCTCGAAGCCCTGTGCGGGTATCGCGTTCTCGACACCGCGCCAGAGCAGGCATTCGATGACATCACCCGGTTGGCGGCCTTCATTTGCCAGTCGCCCATCGCCCTCATGTCCCTCGTGGACGGCGAGCGACAGTGGTTCAAATCCAAAGTGGGGTTGGAGACCGCCGAGACCCACCGTAATATCTCGTTCTGTGCGCATACGATTTTTCAAGCCAAGTTGCTTGTGGTGGAGGACGCCACAACGGATGACCGATTTTCCTCCAATCCACTGGTGACCGGCGAGCCGTGCATTCGCTTCTATGCCGGCGCGCCCTTGGTCACCCCGGAGGGCTACTGCTTGGGTGCGCTCTGCGTCATCGACCGGCAACCGAGGCACTTGACCGTCGAGCAGATCTCGGCGTTGGAGGCGATGTCGCGGTTGGTCGTCACCCAGTTGGAGTTGCGCCGCGTGTCCTACGAGTTGGCCACCGCCGCCGCCAACCTCAGGACGGTGAGCGGGCTGCTGCCCATTTGCTCCTACTGCAAGGGCATTCGCAACGACCAAGGCTACTGGCAGGGTGTGGAGGCTTACATTCAGAGTCACACGCAGGCGGAGTTTACGCACAGCATTTGTCCGCAGTGCATCCAACAGCACTTCCCACAAGTTGACAAGCCGACGGAGGAAAACCGGCTTGGCAAAGCGGGGTGTGGGTGACCGCCGGTTTAAGGATCGGGCCTTGTCATTTCGGGTTTACCTGGGCTTGTTTCTTGTGTGCAGAACCCGATCACTTCCGAGAAGACGGCGGCGCTGGAACAGCGGCTGGCGGCGCTTGGGATCGCGGAGGGAGATTTGCTGGAGAAATTCGTGCGCGGCTCGGGGGCGGGCGGCCAGAAGATCAACAAGACGTCGAACTGCGTTTTCCTCAAACACCTGCCGAGCGGGGTGTGCATCAAGTGCCAGATGGACCGCTCGCGGGAGATGAACCGGTTCCTGGCGCGGCGCGAGTTGTGCGACCAACTGGAGGCGATCCGCGACGGCAAGGCGGTGGCGAAGACGCAGGCGATCGAGAAGATGCGGCGAACGAACCGGCCGCGGTCGCGAAATTCAAAAAACCGCAGCGTGACGGACAAGCGGAAGGTGTCGTTGAAGAAGTCGATGCGGAGAGCGCCGGGGGGAGAGTAGTCGTCGAGCACTTCAGTCCAATGCCGTTAAGCATTGGACTGAAGTCTTCCGCGGCTGCTTGTAACTATTCAGCAGGTGAAGCTGACGGGACTTCCGGTGAAGGCACCTTTAATGGAGTCGATCATTCAGCCCTTGTTTGCGAACGGTCGAAATGAGGCCGGCACGGGAGAGGGCGGGCATGGCGGGTTCGGACCAATGCATGAGATAGACGGAAGCTAACAGGGCAGACCGGGACAAAAAGGAGAAAAGGCGGGAAAGTGTCGAGGCAGGGGAGAAGGAGGCCCGGTCTATTCATTCCAGTTCGCCAACACGAGTCCCTGCACGCGGGAAAATTCATCGAAGTTTCCGGTGACCAAGGTGAGCTGGTGCTCAAGGGCATGACCGGCGATGAGGGTATTTAGCGGGCCGATGGGTTGGCCGATCGCCGCCAAGTCCTGGCGAACCTGTGAGGAATACCCCGCGGAAGCTTGGGTGAATGGAAGAACTGTCAGCGGGGCGATGAACTCCGCGACGACCGAAAGGTGGTGCTGAACCGCGCCGGAATGCAGGGCACCGTATAGCAGTTCGTGGTAACTGATCGCGGAGAGAAAAACCGTGCCCGGACCGTGCTTCGCGAAATGGGCCAGCACCTCCAGCCTGCCTTTCATGAAGTGAATGCTGGTGTCGGTATCCAGCAGGAACATCAAAATTTCACCTCCCGATGCTCGCCTTGGGGATGACGAACGAGGCTGTCGTCAAGTTTGCCGGTGGCAAAGGATTCCAGGTAGCCTTCCGGCCATGAATTTTCGTCGGGCAGCGGGCGAAGCACCAAGGTCGCCCCTTTCCGCTCGATCTCAACGCGCTTGGCGTCGATCCGGAATTCCTTGGGAATCCGGACGGCTTGCGAGCCACCTGAGATAAACACGGTCGTTTTCATTTGCGGATATACGTATATCCAGAGAGCCGAGCCGACAAGCTGTAATTCCGGCCGGACCGCGTGTCTCCAGACACGCCGGAGAAAGGATCGTCAAAGGGGAAGAGGCGGAGCCGCGGTGCTTTGGCTTTCCTTTCGCTGCGAGTTTGGAAACTCGCGGTCCCGGGGATCACGCCCCCAGCGTCGGATCGTAGTCCTTCGGCGCGCGGATGATTTTCTCGATGCCGTGCTTGGTGACGAGGTTACCTGCGCTGGAGCGGCCCTTGATGCCGAACTCAGCGAAGTGCAGCGGGCGGATCAGGTTGCGCATGCGCAGGCCGGACTTGAGATAGACTAACAACATCTGCGCGGCGCTTTCCTCGTTGGTCTTGTGGAAGGCAAAGTAGAGGACGCGGGTGCCGGGGGTGCCCTTGGTTAGATCGTATTCCTTGTCGCGGGTGATGCCGCCGACGGTGAAGCGCTTGGCGAGGATCGGCCCGTCCTTGCCGTCCCGATAGATCATGGAATAGATGAGGTCTTCTTCCTTGCGGAAAATCGCGACGCGCAACGGCTTCTGGCCGACGAAGACTTTTTCCGCGACCTTCATGACGCGCATCTTGCCGTCCTGGGTGAAAGTGATGAGGTCGTCGATGGTGGAACATTTTTCCACGGGTTCACCGTCTTTCTTGAGGCCGTAGCCGGCGAAGCCATTCTTGGCGTCCAGATAGAGTGTCTCGGTGGCGGCGACGACCTGCATCCGGTCCACGCGCTCGAACGAGGCGATCTCGGTGCGGCGCTCGCGGTCCTTGCCA
>JANMJJ010000058.1:0-22338 GCA_031371325.1 Akkermansiaceae bacterium
CGCGTCCGCAGTCCTGTTCGCTTGAGATGTCGCCAGCGACGGTGTGGAGCCTTGCTCCCGACTTTGCACCGTCCGCGAGCGTTTGGAGATGCTCCGTCCGCTGATCGTTGAAGCGCGCAAGGAGCTTGCCCGGGCTCAGAAGGTTGCCGCATGATTTTCCAGTGTGCTCAGTGGAAGCCGTCCGGTGGGGAAACTGCCGGGCGGCTTTTTTGTGCCGAACTTAGGCAAGGCGAATCCTTAGCGGGCAGGTATGCTTTCACGGTAGCAAGCTGGACGCCGCAACGTAAACGCCGCTTGGCGCATCGAGCTAGTCCTTGGCAACAAGGCGGACTTGATCGAGATCGGTAGGAAGACACAAGGGCAGCGGACAGACCTTTTGTCACAAAATGACAGAATGTTCACCCCCGCCCCACCCGCGCCATTCCCCGACGTGGACGAGCAGGATGACGATGAGGACGTTCCGTTCACCACCCATGCACCCGCACAATCACCAGCGCCTAAGCATGACACCCGCAAGCAGCTAGCCGTCGAAGCTGGCGTATCAACCGGGCAAGTCGGAATGGCGGAGCAACTCGCCGTCGAAGCCGAAGAATTTAGGCAGGAACTCGGTGCGGCCGTCGAAGTGGAGAGACGGGCCAAGCAGGCCGCAACGCAAGCCGCCATCGCCGAAGCCAAGAAGCGGGAAGCGGAACCAAACTTGCCAGAGATTGACGACGATGAGCCGGAGGACGACACCCCTATCGTGCAATTAATTGCACAACAGCCTTCGGGAATGGAGACAAGGACGGTGACCAAAACCGCCGCCGCCTTCAACACGAACCGAACTTACGTCAACCAGGCCGTAAAGCTCAAGCATGCGTCGCCGGAGGTTTTCGCCGTTCGATTCGGCAAGTATTCGGCAAGGGGAGGTGATTTCTGTTAGGCTTTCCGTTAGATTTGGAAGCGCTGGAATCCTTATGGAATATGGCGGAGAGGGTGGGATTTGAACCCACGGTGAGTATTACCCCACGTCTGATTTCGAATCAGGTGCCATAGACCACTCGACCACCTCTCCTTGCAAGGGGCGGCAAAATGGGCAGGCTTCCGAGGTTTGTAAAGCCTCCAATTTGACTTAATCCGGGAAGACGATCGCGCGATGGCCGTCGATGATCGTCCGGTCGTGGACGTGGAAGCGGATTCCTTTGGCGAGGGCGATTCGTTCGCAGTGACGGCCGAGGCGGACGAGGTCGTTGGGAGTGTGGAAATGTTGCACGCGATCGACCTCCTGCTCGATGATCGGCCCGGCATCAAGGTCCGCAGTGACGTAGTGGCAGGTGGCTCCTATCAGTTTCACCCCGCGTTCGTAGGCTTGTTTGTAGGGATTCGCGCCGATGAAGGCCGGCAGGAAACTGTGGTGGATGTTGATGATGCGTCCGGCGAAATCACGGCAGAAATCGTCGGACAGAATTTGCATGAAGCGGGCGAGAACGATGAGCTCGACCTCCTGCTCTTCGATCAACCGCCGGATTTGGGCGAAGCCGACCGCGCGGTTTTCGCCATCCATTTGGATTTCATGAAATGGAATCTCCGCCCGGCTGGCGACGGCGCGGCAGTTGTCGCGATTGCCGATGATCGAGGTAATTTCGATGGGCAGTTCATCGAGTTCCGCGCGCCAGAGGATTTCGGTGAGGCAGTGGTCGGTTTTGGTGACGAGCACGGCGGTTTTCATGCGGTAGGGCAGGCGGCGGAAATGCCAGTTGGCCTGCAACGAACGCCCGAGCGTGCCGAAGCCGTCAATGAAGTCCTGCACGTCCACATCCAGATCCGAGGTCTCGATTTCCAAGCGGGCGAAAAATTTCGCACCGAGCTTGTCGGAAAACTGCGCGAACTCGACGAGGTTGCCTCGATGGCCGGCGACGTAGCTGGCGATTTTTGCGACGATGCCCGGTTGGTCGTGGCAACTGATCTTGAGGATTAATCCAGGGCGAGACATGCGAGGCCAGATTGTGTGGCCGATCCTCCGGCGTCAATCATCGCCCGCTGCGGGACACCTCGGTTAGCTCGGGAGATTCTTTGGCCGGTTGGTCATTTTTCAAGGGAACCGGTTCGGACGTTGTCATGTTTCTTGGGGACAGAAGGGGATCGAGTTGCATCCCAAGGTGGCCTGGAAGCAAGAGCATCACCGCCGGGAAAAGCAGCACTCCGGCGAACGCTGTTAGCCACCAGCGGTGACTCGCTGAATGCCGTGAACCAGGGTGGGGGTCGCCAATGACCGGCGGCAAAGCGCGGCGAACGATGGCATCGATCACTTGGGGCGGTACTTCGGCGGTACGCACCGTCACCGATTTCGAAAGTCTCCAACCCGCGAAATCCAAGTCGTCCGCGGCCAAGGCGAGATCGTCGGGATCGGCCACGCTGCGGCCGAGGTGGCTGCTTGTCACGAGTGCCGTCACCACCGCTTCGTCGACGAAGCCTTCCCGCTCCATCAGGAGCAAGGTGGATTGGTCGTCGGCACGGTGAGCGGGAAGCGGGCTGAGACGGGGTTGTTTCATGATCGGTGTGAATGGATGCACAAGTCTGATAGGATTAAATTCAGGAAACGTCAATTGTTAAGGTTTCCGAACTAAATTTCAAGGCGAGGGAAACCGGCCGCTTCGGGTGGGATAGGATGGTTCGACGCTTGGAGTTGCAATCGCCGGGGTTTCCTCCAAGAATTGGCCAACCACATGTCTATCCCGAATCCAGACGACTTGCTGTTGCTGATCCGCTGCCCTTCCTGCGGGCAGCGGTTCAAGGTCGGGGAAGATCTGCGCGAGCGCACCGTCGAATGCGGCGGTTGTGAGCACCGGTTCCGGATCAATGACGATGTCATCGTGCGGGGCCGCAAATTCTACCCCGGTGAGCGGAACAGTTCGGGGATGAATCGCTTCCAACGGGTTCCATTGCCCGGTGGCGAGTCACTGATCGGCAGCGTGCAGCCCATCCGATACGGCACCATGCCGGAACCGGCAGTGATGGAACCCGCATCTCCGCAGCGAATCATTGCAGGTGCGATCGGCGTGGCGGGAATGGTGGCGATGGCACTTTTGCTGATGTTTGGAGCAAGCCGTGGAGGAATGCTGGATGGCATGGTTTTGACGGACCGGCTGCTGATGGCAGGATTCGCCAGTCTCGTGGGAGTGGTAATGCTCGTTTACGGCAACCCGCGCGTGCGGATGAAGGCACTTGCCGTGGGATTGCTCTTGAGCGGCGGCGTGGTGGCGGTGCCCTTCTTTTTCAAAGCCGGATCGGTACCGCTGGAACACCGGGTGGTCAGTACGCCACGAAACCTCGAGACCTCGACCGAGGCGAGACCTCAAGAATCCACGGAAGACAGCACTATCGTCGCCTTGCGGAATCGGATCGGAACCGGTCCTCTTGTTTCCGAAATCGACAGATTTGCCAAGGCGGGGAGCGGCAAACGGGCGATAGGCCTGTGGCTCAGAGGCCTGCGCGAGAGCAATAAAAATCTGGTGAAGGAATACATTCTCCGGGTGACCGGTGCGGATCCAGCTTCTCACCCCTACCCGCGGGATGGGGGGGACTACTTGTTGGTCGTCACCGGAGTTACCCAATCCATCCAGGAACTCGCGCAATTGGCGTCGGTGCTAGGGAAAATGGGAAAAATCTATCCGGAAATCTCGGTGATCGAGGTTTGGGTGAACAATGACATCTTCGTGGAAGGATCGATTGAAAAGCTTTCGAAAAAGGATGATCCGGCGTTTTATGATTTGAACAAACGCGAGCTGGAAAGCATCGACTTGGCGCGGGTCAAGCGGGCGGTGCAGCGGATCGCGGAAGCCGAGCCGAAAATCTATCGCTCCGACATCACTCGCAGGCTCATCGCCTTGCTGGGCGAGGAAAGCGTGGATTTCAAAGGCAACATTTGCATGGCATTGGCGGTTTGGTCCGAGCAGCCGGGGCCGGCTGGCGAGGCTGCGTTGGCTGTGGTGAAGAAGCTCGTCGCTAAAAACGAGCCGATCCCGCCGGCGATCGTCACTCTCATCGTCAAGGAAAAGAATCCCGCAGTCATTCCCATTCTTGATGAACTTTGGTTAAAGAATCCGATGACTTGGGAGTCCCTCTACGGGGATCTCGGCCAGCCCGTTGAAGCCACGGTGATCCAGAGCTTTGCGGGAACCAAAGGGATCATCCGGTACTCCGCCGTGCGGATACTCGGGCGGGTAGGAGGAACTGATAGTCTGCCAGTTCTGGCTACGGCAGCGACCGGAGCCGACTCCGAATTGAGGGTTCTGCTTGAGCAGGCTCAGAAAGCCATTCGCACCCGCCTCGCTAAGTAGAGACCTGGAACATGAAAACTTCTGACGCTGGACGTGGAAATCGACTTGCCGTGAGTAGCAGATTCCTCAAGCCTCATGTGCCTCTCGTTTCGCGCCAAGCTGGGATAATCCGGGGGGAGAATTCCAGCCGTGTGAGGCGGGGGGCCTCGGATTGCCACCGCAGTCCTACGGTTGATCGAACTCGGGAGACTCCCGCAACTGCCGCTCCCAGATGAATCGGCGGAACAGAACCTTCACCGCCGCCGTGAGTGGGACTGCCAGCAGGGCACCGACGAACCCGCCGAGAACCAGCGACCAGAACAGCATCGAGAAAATTACTGTTAGGGGATGGAGTCCGACGGAATCCCCGACGATCTTGGGGGCGGTCACCAGCGAATTGATCTGTTGGACGACCACGAAGATTCCTAGCACGCATCCGACGTAAGCCCACGGCCCCATTCCGAAAGGTATCGTTCCCCGCGCGTGGAGATAGGCGATGATGCACGCCGGTATCAGGCAGAGAATGTTCCCGATGTAGGGAATCACTCCGAGAATGGCCATGAACACGCCGATGAGCAGCCCGTAAGGCAGGCCGAAAATCGTCAGCGCGATCCCGACGAGAATTCCATCGATGGCAGCGACCAACACCTGGCCGCGGAAGAACGAGACCAGATAACCGTTGATTTCCTGAAGCGTCTGCACCAGCGAAGTCTTGAAGCGCGAGGCCTTGAGCGGCACGTAATCATGCCAATGGGTCCGGATCGACGCGGAGTCCTTGAGGAAAAAAAACAGGTAAACCGGCACCATGATCATGCCCAGCACGAGGCCGAGAAATCCTAACACCTTGGTGGACCCGGCCGTCAGCCAGGTGCGCCCGGTTCTGAAAATCACGTCCAGGTTTTCCATTAGCATGCGTCCGCCGCGGGTGCGGGCGAAATCATCCAGCGATTCCTTGTCGGTCGCCTTCACGTCCGCCACCACCGGCTTTCCCGCGTCATCGGTCTCCGTGAGGATCCAGGCGATTGGCCCGTCCTGATAGCGGCTGCGGAGGTCGTGAAGCGAGCGGGCGAGGGCGGGCTCGAGATGTTCCCCATCGTCCCCGGCTGGTTTCGTTGCCTGTCGGGTGGCCGGCGGATGAGTTGCTAGAAAGTCCTTTAATGCGCCCTGGCTGCGCTGGATACCCGGCAAAACGGCCGCGATCAACAAGGTCGCGATGATCAGGATTCCGAGAAAAAGCGTGATCACCGACCACATCCGGCTCATCCCGCGTCGTTCGAGAAACACCACCACCGGGTCTAACACGTAGGCCACGATCCCCGCCACGATCAGAGGGATGAGCACCGGCTGGAGAAACCCGAAGACGTAACCCACCAGCCAGATCAAGCTGACCAGCAAGGCCCCGAGTACTAGGATGGAAACCCCGGTGGCGGCGTTCCACAGGGTCTTTTGTTGGAATGGAGTCGGGTAGCGCATGGAGTCAACTTTCGCGCCGTCTTATGAAGGCCGCCGCCCGACTTACCAATTACAAAACGCCCGGACTTTCGAGACACTAGCCAGAAAGCTGAAACCACGATAAGGCTGCTGGCGGGTGAAATCCCGCTGAGGGGCAATGCCTTTAAGGATTGGAGGTTGAGGTAAATCGTCGCGCTTCTAGGCCAACGGCTTGGGCTTTAGTCACAAGTCGCGAGATATCCTTCGTGCAGACGCGCCATCTGCTCAAGGAGCGGCGGAACGTGTCCGTCGTGACCATGGAAAGCCAATGAAAAGCGCATCCGCACATCCCATTGTCACCTCATGGACACGGGCGAACACGTTTCGCCCCTCCTTGTGGGGTTGATGTATCGCCCCGCCTTGATCCTGCCGCTTCGGACTTGTGTATAAAGCCCAGGGCAACGCCCGGTTCCCGGATCCCCAACCCTTGGTGCTGAAGAACCCCCAATCCTTACAGGAATTGGACTTCAGTCCGCAGACTGGATCTTCCCCGCCTGTTCGGCCACCTGCTTGGCGATCTTGTCCAACACCCCGTTGACGAAGCGCCGGGAGTCAGTCGTGCCGAAGCGTTTGGCGAGTTCGATGCACTCGTTCATGACCACCTTCGGCGGGGTTTCGGCGTGGAGGAGTTCGTAAGTCCCGAGCCGCAAAATCGCGCGGTCCACCGGGTCGATCCGCTCGGGGGCGAAGTTTTCAACAACGGCGGCGAGCGTTTTGTCGATCGGCTCTTTTTTGGCGAGAATGGCATCCACCAGTTCGTCCGCATTTTTGCGCAGCGTGTGGATGAGTGCTTTCGAATCGCGGAGTCGGGCGAGATCCGTTTGTTCGGGAAATTTCTCGGGCTCTTCCACCATCCGCAGCCGGTCGGAAATCCGTTGGAGGCGGCGAATCGACGCGGCCACGGCTTCCAGTTGTCCGCGCAGGGCTGGGAAATCTTCAATGCCTTGGATGAAACGGAGGCGCGCGGCCGCGAGGTCGCGATCCAGTTTGAAAAGAGTGGCCAGCGCGTCGCCGAAGCTTTCCGCCACCGACGCGTCATCGTCGTCTTTCGGCAGGCGTTCCAACTTGGCGAACGACGTGCTCCAACCGGACTCCAGCTCGGCGATCCGCTTGAGGTCGGTTGTCAAGCTCTCCGCCAGTGGCCACGCGGACAGCAGCGCACTGGCCAAAATCTGGCGCTCGACAAACTCGCAGATGCGACCTTCCCGGCCGACCGCGAGGTGGTGGACCGTCCGGAACGTCGCGAGCTGCAGGCTGCGGCGATCCGACTCGGTGACAAACTCCCAGAACGGCCCCCGCAGCGCGGCGGGATCCGCGCCGCCTTCGAGATCCGCACAGTAGAGAAACTGGACGACCGCCTCGCGGATGTGGCGGCGGCTAGGCATTGCGGCGCTTTTGATGGATGGAGTTGCGGGGCATCGAGCGATCGAGTTCCTGGAAAATATCAATTATCGCGGCGGCGGCCCGCGCGGCTTCCCGGCCGCGGTTGAGCTGGGTGCCGATGCAGCGGGCGTATGCCTGCTTCTCGTCGTCCACTAGCAGCACCTCGTGGATGATCGGACGCAGCGAGTTGACGGCCAATTGTTGCAGCGCGTCGGTCACCGAGCTGGCGATGAGATCGGCGTGTTCTGTCGAGCCGCGGATGATCAGGCCGAGCGCGATGACACAGGCCGGCGGATCGCGGTCCAGGATCGAGGCGATCATCACCGGGATTTCAAATGCACCGGGCACCCGGATGAGATCGATCCGGCCTTGCGGGACCAGCTCGCCGAGCTCCTCGATGGCGTTTTCCACCAGCGCATCCGTGAACTGCTCGTTGTATTTCGAGGCGACAATGCAGATCCGGACTTTGGGTCCGATAATCCGCGGTTTTGGATGCAGCGCTGACGACATGCGGCGGGTATGGCGGGCAGTCGCGGAAAAGTCAACCGACAGGCTGCCAGATTCATTGCGGTGGCGAATTTCGCTTGGCGGGCGGGGCAGGGAAACGAAGATCCGCGCATGGTTTCATTCCCCGAGGCGCTCGATCTGCTGTTGGCGCACACGCCGCGGATGGCGGTGGAGCGCTGCCGTTTGGAGCACGCCAGCGGCCGGGTCCTGCGCGAAAACGTGGCGGCGGATCGGCCGTTTCCCGCGTTCGACCGGGTGATGATGGATGGCCACGCGTTGCGGTTCGCGGATTGGCAAGCCGGGCACCGGTCGTTCCGCGTGACCGGTGCCGCCCCGGCCGGTCGTCCCGCGCCCGCTCTCACCGCTGGTGCGGCAACCTGCGTGGAAGTGATGACCGGTGCGCCCTGCCCGGCCGGCGCGGACTGCATCGTGCCGGTGGAGGAGATCGTCGAAAGTGCATCAGGCAGCGTGAAATTTGCCGAATCCGCCGCGCCGGTCGCGGGCCGCTTCATCCATCGCGCCGGCAGCGACGCTACGGCGGGAGAGGTTTTGATAGAACCAGGCACCTTGTTAGGCTCGCGTGAAATCGGCGTCGCGGCGTCCTGCGGCGCGGCCTGGCTGGACGTTTCATGCGTCCCGAAAATCGCCGTGATCGCGACCGGCGATGAACTCGTGGCCGTGGACGAAATCCCCGCGGCCCACCAGATTCGCCAATCCAACGGCCATTCGCTCGCCGCCGCTCTGCACCGCGCTGGCTATCCGCCGCAGCAGGTCGCGGCCTTGAACGACGAGGTGCCCACCGCGCGTCCGGCCTTGGAGAAACTGCTGGCGGCGCACGACTGGCTCGTCCTAACGGGAGCGGTGTCGGCGGGTGCCCGCGATTTCGTGCCGTCGCTGTTAGCTAGCCTCGGCTGCCGGGAAATTTTCCACGGCGTCGCCCATCGGCCGGGCAAACCCGGTGGCTGCTGGATCGGCCCGGAAGGGCAGCTGATTCTCGCGCTGCCGGGCAATCCGGTCTCGGCCTTGACCGGTCTGCATGTGTTCCTGATCCCGGCGCTGGCCGTGGCGTCCGGCTTGCTGCGGCCATCAGCCCGCCGTGTGGTGATGGATGACCGGACGGTGCAGCTTCCCGGGTTCACGCGCCACCTGCCCGTCACGTTGCGGGCCGACGGCCGGGCCGAACCCGCCGCCACCGGCAACAGCGGCGATTTCATCGGCTTGCTCAAGAGCGATGGGTTCGTCACGCTGCCGCCGCGCGGCTTGCCTGATGTCGCGTTTCCATTCACCCCATGGTTATGAATCCTAACACTCCAGAATTCACCCACGTCCGCGAGGGCCAACCGGCGATGGTGGACATCAGCGGGAAACTTTCCAACCGCCGCACTGCCGTTGCCGGGGTCCGCGTCGAATTGGGGGCTGAGATCATCGACAGATTTGCCAATAACGATCTGCAAGGACCCAAAGGACCGGTGTTCCAAACGGCGATCATCGCCGGGACGATGGCGGTGAAAAAAACTAGCGAGCTGATTCCGTTCTGCCATCCGCTGCCGGTCGAGAACTGCACGTTCGAAATCCTCCCCGACGAAACCGGAGTCGCCATTCGCTGCGAGGTTTCCACCACCGGCAAGACCGGCGTCGAGATGGAGGCCATGACCGGAGCCAGCGTGGCCGCCCTAACCGTTTACGACATGTGCAAGGCGATGAACAAAGCCATCCGCATCCACGACCTCCACCTCGTTTCCAAAACCGGCGGCAAGTCCGGGGATTTCCACGCATGACAACCAACCGTTCGCTCCACGGCCTCGTCCTCGCCGGTGGCCGTAGTTCCCGGATGGGCCGGGACAAGGCCGCGCTGGTCCATCCCGACGGCCAGACCCTGGCGCGGCGATGCCATGATTTACTCATGCAAGCCGGGTGCCAATCGGTCGCGATTTCCATCCGCCACGATCAGGAAATCCCAGCCGGTCTCGACGGTTTAGAAATCACACGCGACCCCGCCGGTGAGAGCCAAGGGCCGATCGTCGGGATGGTCGCGGGCATGCGCCTGCATCCAGATGGCGACTGGTTGGTCGTCGCCTGCGACTTGCCACGGCTCGATCTTCCAACGCTCACTCACCTCGTCGCCTCGAAGCAGGCGGATGAAAATTTCCTTGCTTACCGCAGCGAGTTCGACGGCTTGCCCGAGCCGCTGTGTACGCTCTATTCGCCAGCCGCGTTGCCACTGTTGGAGCAAGCCCAGGCCGCTGATTTCCGCTGCCCGCGCAAAATCCTGATCCGCAGCGATTGCCGCCTGCTGGAGCCGATCACACCGCGTGCGCTCGACAACGCCAACACGCCCGATGATTGGGAAACCGCGATCACCCCATGACCGTCATCGTCTGTTATTTCGGCCTACTCGCCGAGCGCCGCGGGCTAACGGAAGAGCGCGTCGCCACCGCCGCGACGACTCCCGCCGGGCTGTATGCGGAACTCGAACTCGGGGTTTCCATCAGCGGTATGCGCGCGGCCGTGAATGATGAATTCGTCCCGTGGGATCACCCGCTCAGCGACGGTGATCGCGTCGCCTTGCTGCCGCCGATGTCGGGTGGTTAGAAAAGGTGCGCTGGCTTTAGCCGGCCCGTCCGTCCCGACGATCACAGACTTGCCGGCTAAAGCCAGCGCTCCAATATCTTACCAACCCGCCCATGTCCGCTACCGTTCAGTTTTCACTCATCAGCCAACCCATCGACATCGCGTCGCTGGCTGCGGACCTCGACGACCCCGCCGCCGGCGCGGTGGTGACCTTCGGCGGACGTGTTAGGAATCACAACGCCGGCCAGGCGGTGAGCCATTTAGAATACCAGGCCTATCCGGCGCTGGCGATTGCGACGGGCCAACGCATTCTCGAGGAAGAGGCGGCGCGTCACGGGCTGCTCGGCGTGCTGGCGGCGCATCGCACCGGGCCGCTCGCCATCGGCGAAGTCGCGGTCTGGGTCGGCGTCGCGTCCGCCCACCGCAGTCCGGCGTTCGATGCGGCGCGCGCCATCATGGAGCGGTTGAAATACGAGCTGCCGATTTGGAAAAAGGAAACCTACGCCGACGGTCGAACCGAGTGGGTCGGCCCGGACAACAAATCTGCCGAAACCGGCCGCGCGGTCGGGGAGTTTCCCGAATGGCAGGCGGAGTTGTTGGCGATTTGGATTTCCGAAGGCAATGACTTCCGCGGCCGCCACGAAAAGGGCCGACTGGACCACGGCATCTGCGGCGTTACCGAGATCGAGTGCGTCGCCGGCATGGGCCTGCGCGGCGACCGCTATTTCGGCTACAAGCCGGATTTCAAGGGGCAGGTGACGTTCTTCGATGCAGACGCCGTGCAAGCGGTGAGCGATCATTTCGCGGTGCCGGGCCTTGCCAGCTCAGTCTTCCGCCGCAACCTGATTGTTAGGGGTATCGACCTCGGCGAGTGGGTTGGCAAACGCTTCCGCTTCCAGGGCATCGACTTTGAAGCCACCGAGGAATGCAAACCCTGCTACTGGATGGACGAAGCCGTCGCCCCCGGCGCGGAGGAATTCCTGAAAGCGAATTTCCGTGGCGGCCTGCGGGCGAGGATTCTGTCCGGCGGGATGCTGAGGGTCGGATAAGGCGGAGTTCTTCGTAAGGGGCGTGGACGTCTCGCCCATGTGAAGGGACGAGGCGTCCGATCCCCCGATTTCCCGATCTCGCGTATCCGGCAGAGCCGGATCTACCACGGCGCGGACAACGCTTCGCGCACTCCGGAATACGTTTTGAGGTTGAGCCGCTAAACTCCCGCTTCGAAGCAAGCCCCGGCCAAATCGACCCCTTCGACCTGGCAAGGCACCTCGTGTCCAAATCCAGCCCTGCCCGGCGCTTTGAACAACCATCCCGCGTCGCCGGAAAAGACCCGTGGCGGCAACCCGCCCCAGCCCCTGTTGAATGCTTGTGCTCGATTACCGGGGTGCGGATCGGCATCCGGCATCTGGGCATGCGTCGCCTTAGGATGCGCACTTGGCGTCATTCCCACCGCGAGGTTCAATTTTCGGTTTTTCCAAACTATTCTGCGGTTTGTTACGGTCGGTGGCGTTTTAGAGCGTTGCGCTTTGCTTCGAATGCATTCTGAGTCGGCAGGAAGTTATTCCGCCGTCACGGTGAGCTTCGTTGCGCAGCCTCTGCCAGCCGTTCTAACCATTCATTCATGAAAAAACAAATTCTTTGTATCGCCGCTGCCGCCGCGAGTCTCACATCCAGCGTTTCGGCTGCCGCACTCAAGTCCGGGGATGCGGCTCCGAAAGTCCAGGTGGGCAGTTGGGCGCAGGGGGAGGGGGTTAAGGCGTTCGAGAGCGACAAGGTTTACATCGTTGAATTCTGGGCGACTTGGTGCGGTCCTTGCATTGAGGCCATTCCGCACTTGAATGACATTTACAAAAAGAACAAGGCCAAGGGGCTGGTGGTGATCGGTTCAAATCTCGGGGAGGACGCCGCTACGGTTTCCAAGTTTGTCAAAGGAATGGCCGACAAAATGACCTATAACGTGGCGGTGGATGATCCGAAGGATGGCGGCTGGATGGCCAAGCACTGGCTCAACGCGGCGGGTGAAAGCGGCATTCCTTGCGCGTTCGTGGTTAGTAAAAAAGGCAAAATCGCCTTCATCGGCCATCCGATGGAATTGAAAGAGTCTTTATTGGCGAGCTTGCTCGCTGAGCCTTCTACCAAGGCTCCGGACGGCACTCAAACACCAGCAGCAGACGCGCCACCGACTGCAAAGGCGCTTGAGCTTTCCGCCCTCGCCCAAGCTCAGATTCGGGACGGTAAGCTCAACGAGGCGGAGTCCACCCTGAGCGAACTCCAAGGCGCGCTCACCGAAAATCTAGGCTACCTCGGCGGGCTGCTAGAGCTGGATCTGCTGCTCGCGAAAAATCAACCAGCCGACGCCCTCGAACTCTCCAAGCTGCTCGCCGAGGACTATGCGAAAAAACCTGCGGTGCTCGCGTCCGTGGCGACCCACCTGATTTCCCAGCCGGGTGCGTCATCGCCACTCCAAGCGGCGGCGGAAAAAATCGCCACTCCCCTGAGCCTTTCCGCCGGTGAGGCACAGGGCTCTGCGTTGGCCATCCTCGCCCGCATTTCCTTCCTGAAGGGCGACAAAGCGCGGGCGGTGGAGCTTCAGCAAAAAGCCATCCCACTCACTCCGCTGGCCGACCAAGCGGCGGCAAAAGCGGCGCTCAAATCCTACCAATAATCTCCAGATATTTTCCCATGACTGATTCCAGAACTCATTTTGTCCAAGCCGTGCGGGATCGCGTCGGCGAGGTTGTCGTCGGCCAAGATGTCGTCGTCGAGCGAATGATGATCGCGCTGCTGACCGGTGGTCACTTGCTGTTGTTAGGTGTCCCCGGCACGGCGAAGACGCTGCTGGTGAATGCCGTGGCGAAAGCGGTGGATCTCCAGTTTAGCCGCGTCCAGTTCACCATCGACATGCTGCCGTCCGACATCATCGGCTCGGAGCTGCTCGACCAGGCGACCGGGAAATTTCGCACTCACCAAGGCCCGGTGTTCACGAATCTGCTGCTGGCGGACGAAATCAACCGCGCCGCGCCTAAGGTCCAGAGCGCGCTGCTAGAAGCGATGCAAGAGCGCAAGGTCACCATTGGTAATGCCTCGTATCCGCTGCCGATGCCGTTTCTGGTCATCGCCACGCAAAACCCGATTGAGCAGGCTGGCACCTTCGAGCTGCCGGAAGCACAGCTCGACCGTTTCATGTTATGCCATCGCATCAACTACCCGACCGCCGAGCAGGAGGAGGAAGTGCTTCGCCGCCAATTAAAGATGGGGCTGAAGCGGGTGGAAGGCGGCGCGATGCCGAAGACCGCCTTCGACATGATCGGCGGCGAGCCGGTCTGCCGCTTGGAGGAATTGGTGGCGGCGATGAGTGATGTGCAATCGGTACACGTCAGCGAAGTTTTCATGAAACACTGCGTCGAGCTGGTGAGGCTGACCCGCAGTCATCCGGCCATCGAAATGGGCTGCTCGCCGCGGGCGGGGCTATCCATCGTCCAAGCGGCGCGGGCCCGGGCTTTTGTAAACCAACGCGACTACGTAGTGCCGGAGGATTTGTTTGAGTTGGCCGAGGACGTGGTGCTGCACCGCATCCGCCTCAGCTATGAAGCCCTTGCGGAAGGGCGCAAGCCGGAGCAGGTGCTTGAGGAATTGCTCCAGCAACTCGGTTGATTTTCTGATGAATACCGGGACACTCCAACACGATCCGCTGGATGCACGGCAGTTCGAGATCGCGATCACGCGACTGGCGAACGCACTGACTTATGGCCAAGAAAGCTCACCGTTTCTCGGCTCGGGCATGGAGTATGTGCAGTCGCGGCTCTATCAGGCGGGTGATCCGGTGAAATTTATCGACTGGCGGATGACCGGCCGCACCGGGCGATTTCATGTGAAGGAATACGAGGCTCCGAAGCAGATGCCGGTTTATTTGCTGGTCGATACCTCGGCCTCGATGACGGTGACCTCGCTGAAGCTGAGCAAGTATGCTTGGGCGGTGCAGATCGCTGGCGGCATCGCGCTGGCAGCGGTGGAGCACATGAATCCGGTGGGCCTGATGGCGGTGGGCGACCGCACCCTGCACCAGACGCCCGCCCTTTCGCGCGGCACCATTCTCCAATGGCTGCACCAACTCCGGCACTATCATTTCACGGAAGGAACCACGCTGGGCAAGCGGCTCCGCGAACTCATTCCACGCGTCCAACAGCGCTGCCTGTTCATCGTGATCAGCGATCTTCACGATCCCGATGCGCTGCCCGCGATCAAGCTGATGGCCCAAAACCACGACTGCGCGGTGCTGCAGATGGAGGACCCCGCCGAACGCGGCGGCCTGCGGGGCGGCATCTTGCGGGGAGTGGAAGCGGAGTCTGGTAAGGAGTTTGTGGCAGGCGGTAAAACCAAGTTTTTCCTCAGCGAGGGTGCCAAGTCACTGACGCAAGCCGGGGTGGACTATCTCAAGCTGCCGACCGATGAGCCGATCCAGGCCAAGCTGCGGCATTTCCTCAAAAATCGTAGCTCGAGGAGGAACGCATGAGATTGAAGATTTTCGCGATGACTTTCCTAATGAGTGCGCCGCTGGCGATGGCCGAGAGAGGCATCGGCTTGGAAAACGACGTCCAGATCACGCTGGCTCGCGGGGATTACCAACCGAAGCCGATGGACGATCGCACGCCGCTGATTTTGCGGCTGGAGCAGATCAAGCCTGCGGAAAATGGTCGGTTCACCTATTGGTTTCACTACATCAGCTTCGAGCCGGGTTCGTATAAGCTCGCTGACTACCTGATCCATCCAGACGGCGCGCCAGCCACGGACTTGGGGGAAACGCCGATAGAAATTAGCTCCATCCTGCCACCCGATTTCCAAGGCCAGCTCAATCCCTTTTCCCTGCAGCCGTTTCCCGCGCTCGGCGGCTACCGCATGATCCTCGGCGGGCTGGCCGTCTTGTGGCTGTGCGGACTACCTGCGCTGATTTGGCTGGGCCGGAAAAAGCCAGCGGCGGACGTGGCGGAGGAAAGCATCCCCACGCCGAGTTATGCCGAACGGATGCAGCCATTGGTGGAAGCCGCGGCGGCGGGAAATCTGACCGCTGCCGGTCAAGCCACGTTGGAGCGACTCCTAACTGGATATTGGCGTGAGAAGATCGCCCGGCCTGAACAGCGGATGGGCGAGGCTCTCACCGCGCTCAAAGCGCATCCAGAAGCAGGGTCGCTGCTGCGTGCCTTAGAGCACTGGCTGCATCAACCCGCCGGTGCATCTCGGGCGGAAATTGAGAAATTGCTCGAGCCGTATCGTCAGTCTAACATGGTGGCAACGAAGGAGGTGGGCGCGTGAGTTTCCACCATCCACAATTGCTGTGGCTACTCGCGCTGCCAGTGCTGTGGGGCTACTGGCAGTGGGTCCGCCGCGGTCACCCGGTGGTGCTGCCTTTCGACCACGGCCAGCAAGGTCAGGGGAAATCCCTGCGGTTTCTCACCAATCTTGCCGGTAGCTTGCCCGCGCTCTTGCTGACCGTAGCCATCCTGATGCTGGCCGGCCCGCGCGAGACCGCGCCGCCGCAGGAAGAACGGGTGATGAATAACATCCTGCTGTGCCTTGATGTTTCCGGCTCGATGGGAACCCCTTTCGGAAAAGGCACCCGCTTCGAGGCGGCAGTCGAGTCCGCCCGCGAATTTTGCAATTTCCGCAAGGGCGATGCCTTCGGCCTCACCATCTTCGGTAGCGAATATATCCACTGGGTGCCGCCGACCAAAGACGTCTCGGCCCTCGCCAACGCCACTAAATACATCCGCCCTGACAATATGCCCTCGTGGATGGGTGGCACCTTGATCGCCAATGCCCTCCATGGTTGCACGGAACAACTCAGCCGCACCGAGCAGGGCGACCGCGCGGTGATTCTGATTTCCGATGGCGACAGCCAAGACTTCGCAAACGGCGGTGACCGTCGCGCTGCGGATGAACTCGCCGCAGCTCACATCCGCGTCTTCATCATCTTGATCGGCGGTGATAGCGGCTCCGGCGGCGTAGAAACCATCGCTGCCGGCACCGGTGGCAAGGTGTTCCAAGTGGGCGACCGCTCGACGCTGGATCAAGTTTTCCGAGAAATAGACCGGATGCAGAAGGCTCGCTTCAAGCAAGTCACCGCCGACTGGGTGGACGACTACCGCACCCTCTCCGTCGGCGGGCTGGTCGCCACCAGCTTGTATTTACTCTCGCTGTTAGGTCTGCGTTACACCCCTTGGTAAATCTCAATGAACCCAGAAATCCTCCAAGCCTACGCCATCTGGGCCGCGCTCGCCGCTGCCGGGCTGGCCGTGGTTGGCGAGTGGCTGCACGCCAGCCGCAGCGCACGGGTGAGGACACTCGCCTTCGGCCCAGCCGACCGAGCGCGGCGCTGGACTCGGGTCGTGCCCGCCGTCCGGGTGCTCGCCTTGAGCGGCCTCAGTTGGTCGCTCGTTACCCTCATCTCCTTCAGCAACTTCGTCCGGGAAAGCGAGCGCACCACAGCCACCAAACGCCACTTGATGGTCTTGCTCGATGTTTCTCCCTCGATGCTACTCAAAGATGCCGGCGAGAGTGGTAATGAGATGCGGAATACTCGTGCTTCCGCCGTGCTCAAGTCCGTGCTCGACCGCGTCCCCGGCGACCAAGTGCGGTTCACCGCCGCTGGTTTCTACACTGAAACCCGCTTGCTGGTGGACGATTGCCGAGATCGTGAATTGATCCTGCACCTCGCGGGCGGCACGCCATTCCATATCACCTATCAACCGGGAAAAACCGATCTCCTCAAGTCCCTCAACCAAGCCGGTGAACTCATGAAAAACTGGGAACGCAAATCCACCACCCTGCTGGTCATTTCAGATGGCGACAGCGTGCCACCCGCCGGCCTCAAGCCGATGCCCTCCGCAGTATCCCAAGTCATCTTCGCCGGGGTCGGCGATCCCCGTCGCGGAAGTTTCATCGATGGCCACAACTCCCGTCAAGACACCGCCACTCTTTCGCAACTTTCCCGCCGTCTCAATGGCAGTTTTTTCGACTGCAACGTCCGCCACATTCCGAGTACCGCCCTCGCCAAGCTTAATGCCGAGAACCCCGGTGCCGCGAAATGGCGGACCGACCGTCGGCTGCTCGCGCTCATCACCCTTGCCGCATCCACCGCCCTGCTGTGCCTCCTGCCGCTGCTGCTAGAATACTGCGGTAGTGCTTGGCACCCCCGCAGCGTCTCGGCGAAATCCCTCACCCCTCGCATGACTTCATGAGAAAATATCTGGTTCTCCTGTGGCTGCTGCTGCCCCTGCCCGTCGTCGTGCTCCACTACGGTCGCGGCCAGCAATGGCTTGCGCGTGACCATGCCGGAGATTTCATCAAACAAGCCCAAGCCGCCGAGCAAGCTGGCGACTGGAGACTCGCGGACGACCGCTACCGAGACGCGGAAAAAGCCGTCGGCCCCGAAGATCGTGGGTTGAAACTGCGGCTTGAGCTAGCCCGCGTCCGCAGCCGTTTCCACTTAGGCGAAGCAGTGGCCGCCATCGACAGCGCGGACAGACTGCTGGCTGACGCCGCCATGGCCACCATGCCAGTGGAGTTCCAGAACGAGACCCGCGCGCTGGCCGGGCGCATCCACTACTACGCCGGCTGGGTCATGCGGCTGGAGGGAGCCAAACGCGAACTGTGGCTGGAAGAAGCCGAGCTTTCTCGACAAAATTTCCGCCTGCTTTCCGAACAAACCGGTGACTCAACGCCCACAGGTAAAAAACAACACGAGGATCTCGAAGCCGCAGTCCAGCTTCAACGCCTCAGTTTCACCGAACTGATCGCCCGCCCACTCCCTCGCGAGGGCCAGTGCATGAGCGGCCAAGGCCTCAGCGAGCAAATGGCCAAGCGCCGTGGGAATCGCGGTAAAAACCCTGGCAAGGGCAAAGGCAAACCCGGAAATGGCAGCGGCTTAGAGCGCTTCGAACCGGGCTCCGGCTCCTAAATCCAACCACCTAAATTTGAGCAAATTCCATGAAATCTCCACTCCACTCCAAGCTCTTCCGCAGTCCGGCCTATCTCGCCCTCTGGCTCATGGCAGCCCAAGCTCTGCCAGTCCATGCTGGGCCTGATGACGGTGAGCAGAACGAGCCATCCGCCCCAGCGGCAGAACCCTCAGCCTCCCCCACCGATCTAGGTAAAGCTCTGCGGACCATGAAGTTTAAACGCTCAGGCCAAGCCCTGCTAGCCGCGACCCGAACTCAGCGGAAAGACACGCCGCCCACCCCTGTCGAGGAGTTTCAAATGTCAGTGATGCTCGGCGATTGGACCGCCGTGGCCAAGACCCTGGCAGGACTTCCGCCTGAAGACGCCGTCGCGGGATACACCGTGCTGCTAGATTCCCTCGCTGAACAGTCAGTCTCCGTCGGCATGGTCTTAAAAGCTCCGGAAAACAACGAGGAAGAAGATCTAAACGAGCAGGCCCAGCGACAACGAAAAGAGCGGGAAGAATTAAAAAAACAGCCCGCGCCACTCCTCAGTGAGGACTTCTATTCCCTGGTAAATGCCAGTCCCGGAAACTTGCGCGAGGAGAACATCCCTGCACTCACCAAGCTCGCCAAGACCGCCCTTGGCGAATCCGGCCGGATCACCCTGGTCGAGCGGATGAAGACCGATTGGAAAGGCTTCGGTAGCACCACTCCCGAGGGCCGGAAGCTCGCCGCACTCTTGCTTTCCTCACTCGGCTGGATCCGCGATGCCACACCCTTCTTGCCGCTGAAAAGCGAGGAATGGGCCGAGGCCGACACCACCCAGTTAGTCTTCGCCATGGAGTACTTCACCCAGACTGGCATCGCCGAGCATGACGAACGCCAGCTTCAGAAGGCCGCCGAGATTTCCGCCCTCCTGATGAAGACCGCGCGCTTTGGGAGCTACACCCGCCCGCAGTTCCGGCTCGCCATGGACCGCCTCGTCCAACTGCTGCCAGTGCTTGAGCCAGCGCTCGCTCAGAAGCTCATCCGCGAGCAGCTTTTCACCCAGACAGCGACCCTCGCCGACCTCATCAGCATCCTTGGCGAACTCGGCCAGACCGCCGCCAGCGGCACCGACATGCCAGCCCGCTCCGCCAGCCTTGGCACCCAGCATCTCATTCTTGAGGCGCTTGTTGAAAAAAAAGACCAGCTACCGCCAAACGTCGCGGTGCTGGTGATGAATTGGCTCAACGAGGCGGAGACCTGCTACCGCGCCGGTGGAGTCGTCGCCACCGAAATGTCTCAAGCAGACCGCCTGATGATTCGTCGTTATGGCATGGGAGACGCCGAAACGCCCCCCATCCTTGGCACTGCGGAAATCCTCGCCACCGCGCCGCCTAAGGAATTGATCTCACGGCTCAACCCCGGACTCGCCCAACGCGTCCAACTCACCCTCGTCAAGGTCAGTATCCTCAAGCCGGACCACGTCGATCTCACCCTCCTGCGCGACTACGTAAAAACCTACCCCGGCCTCGAACGCGAGGTCTGTGAAGATGTGCTTTCCGGCTGGTCTTCCGAGCGCACCAAACCCGCAGAGAGCTCGCTCGTGCGCCGGATGCGTGCCTATGGCATGTTCTTCCAACCACAACTCTCACTGCAAGGCAGCGGCATCCCACTCACCCGCCTGCGCCAAAACCAGAACATCCAGCAATTCAAAAATCTACTCACCGAGCTACGCAGTATTTCGCCCCAGCCGCTTGATCCTTCACTCATCGTCCAAGTCTTCATGACCCTCCACAGCGGCGCGGAGGTCTATCGCATGGAGGACATTGAGGCCATTTTCGGCCCCCCTGAGAAAATGATCCGCAAGGAACTCCTCGAACTGCTAGGCGGCATGCGTGCTCGCCTCAACGAGGAATGGCGTGATC
This sequence comes from Akkermansiaceae bacterium, assembly GCA_031371325.1. GTDB lineage: Bacteria > Verrucomicrobiota > Verrucomicrobiia > Verrucomicrobiales > Akkermansiaceae > Luteolibacter. The sequence continues at coordinate 20,098 of JANMJJ010000058.1, forward strand.
CCAACACCCAACAACAAGCCTCCACCAAACGCACCGAACAAGAAGCCAAAGACGAGGTCTCACGCGGCTACCGCACCGCCATGGAACTCGCCAAGCGCGGCATTCTCACAGCCGATGCAGACTGGGCGTCCTTCATCACCCGTGGCCAACTGTTCTACGATGCATCCCAGTTTGAACTCGCCCGCCAAGTGAAGCTCACCGACTACGTCAGCCTGCGTGATGAAGCCTTCGCCAGCTTCAAGCAAGCCACCGAAATTTACGCCAGCAAAGTCCCCTCCCTGCCCCGCGGTCAATGGACCGTCGGCCCCTATCAATCCTGGTTCTTCGTCACGCTCGGAGCCAGTGATCTCGCCCAGCTCACCAGCAGCACCGCCCGCACCGATCCCGGCCTCAAGTCCATCGGGGATTCCATCCGTGCCCTGCCAGGCACCGCCGGAGAAAAGCACCTGGAGATGTTCGCCAAAATGCTCGGAGAATTATTTCCCCGCGTCCCCCCCAATGTCCGCCAGCTATTCCTCGGCTCCGGTCTCGCCATCGTCGGCGCGGACCATCCCGCCGCCGCCGCCGTCACCAAGTCACTCGACTATTACAAAGAACTACTGAACGAAATCCAGCTCCGCGTCAAAATCGACGGCTCCTCCCAAGTCGGCCACAACCAAGTCTTCGGCACCTTCGTTTCCCTAGAAACCTCCCGTCAGTTACTTCGCGAGAGCGGCGGCTTCAGCAAGTATCTCCAACATCAGTCCGGCCAACAGCAGTCGGGCGGTGGCGGTAACGACAAAAACCTCCGCGATGATTTCACCAAAAACCTCCACGCAGCCCTCGACGAAACCTTCGAAGTTGTTTCCATCACCTTCCACGACCCCACCGTCAGGACCATTGATATGCCGCGCGAAAGCTGGGTAGAAACCCCACTCGCCTACATGGTCCTCAGGGCCAAAAATGCCGCAGTGGACCGCATTCCATCGATCCAGCTCGACATGGATTTCGTCGATCAGCCCGGCCAAGTCGTCCTACCCGTCATGTCCCAAGTCGAGCCGCTCGACGCCAGGGAAAGCTCAGTCCCCAACCGCCCCTGCGCCGATCTCCAGCTCAATCTAACGATGGACGAGCGCGAGTGGAAAATCGGCAAGGTCGTCGTGGAAATCCAAGCCCGCGGCCAAGGCGTCATCCCGAATTTGGACCAACTCTTCACCACCGCCCGCGACGGCTTCACCCTCGAATCGGTCGATAGCAACCTCGCCGTCTCCCAGTTCGTCAGCGATGGCAAACAGAAGCTGCCCCAAGCCGACCGCAATTGGCAGCTTACCTACACTCGCAAGCCCGACCTCAAGGGCGACGTCCAATTTCCCTTCCCCCAGCTCAAGCCCGGCGTCACCCCCACCGCCATTGAGTATAAACATTATCAAGACGCAGACCTCTTCACCATGGATGCCGCCCAAGCTGCCAGCGGCGTCAAGCTCACCAGCCAGTTCGGCAACGGACTCCGCAACACCCTTCTCGTGTGCCTGATACTCGCCGCCATCGCCGCCGTGATTGTCATTTTCCGCCGGAAAAAAATCACCAGCAGCGAAGGTTCCGACACTCTCGCCATTCCGAGCAACCCCACCCCCTTCACCACCGTCGCCTACCTCCGCCGCCTCCGCGCAACCCACGCCCAAGCCATGTCCGCCAGTGAAAAAGCCGCCCTAACCCAGCAAATCACCGACATCGAAGCCACCTGCTTCCGCCGCGAGCCGACGACCACCCTCGACTTCCCAAGCCTCATCAAAAAGTGGCGAGAAGTCGCGCAACGCTCCGCTGGCAGCACCATGAGCCAATGACCGCGCTCCACGGCGAGTACACGCGCCCCCGCGTGTTCCATGTCGCGCCCTCGCGGCATGGACGGCCCGCATCACCAGCCAGTCCGCATAACCTCACAAACGCATGATTTCAGCGAGGGCGTTGAAATCCACACGCGAGGGCGCGTGTGTTCCCCTGCGGGCATAACGGGTTTCAAAATCTCAGCTTTTTATCCCTCCGCCTCTACCAAAGCTGTTTCAGCCGCAGGTGCGGACTATTCTGTCAAGATTTGCACACTGGCCCCATTTCCACTGATGCCCATTCGCGTCAGGTTAACGCGTAAATGACTGATATTTAGCGATTTGGACCAAAAAATATCACAATAAAAGCTTGACAAGGCGGGCGGACCGGCAAGCTCGGTATGTCAAAAGCCTTACCCGCCGGCCGCTCGTGGCCGAG
>JANMJJ010000196.1:0-13629 GCA_031371325.1 Akkermansiaceae bacterium
GCCACGGGAACCGCGACTGCACCGGCTTTCGCCGTCGGGTTCGCGACCGGTGCCAGGCCGGGGCTGATTCGCGCCATCGCGATCGGCTGCACGCGCAGCGACACTCTTTGCACGGCGATTGCAGACACCGCGCACGAAGCCGCCGCGCCTTTTCAGCATTTTCTCTCCCCATGGACTATTCCTCTCTCATTTCAAAACGCCACGACCGCTTCTCCGAGTTGGAGGAAGCCGTCGGCGATCCGGAACTTTTCGCCGATCCCAAGCGTGCCACCGAGATCCTCCGCGAGCACGGCAAGCTCAAGCAAACGCTCGCCTTGTGGGAAAAAATCGAATCCGCCAAGCGCCACCTCGCCGACAACCAAGAACTCGCGAAATCCGACGACCCCGATTTCTCCGCGATGGCCACCGAGGAAATCCCCGCCCTCGAAACCGAAATCACCCAGCTCTCCACCGATCTCCAATACGCCCTGCTCCCCGCCGATCCTAATGAGGACCGCGACGCGCTGATAGAAATCCGCGCCGGGGCCGGCGGCGACGAGGCCTCGCTCTTCGCCGCCGAGCTGATGCGGATGTATCAACGCTACTCCGACCTCCGCGGTTGGAAATGCGAGCACCTCGAAAGCTCGCCCTCCGAAGTCGGCGGCTTCAAGGAGGTCATCCTCAAGGTCACCGGTCAGGAAGTGTTCCGTTATTTGAAATACGAATCCGGCGTCCACCGCGTCCAGCGGGTGCCCGCCACCGAGACCCAGGGCCGCGTCCACACCTCCACCGTCACCGTCGCCGTGCTGCCCGAGGCCGAAGAAGTCGATGTCGAGCTCAAGCCCGAAGACCTCCGCATCGAAGTCTGCCGTGCGGGCGGAGCCGGTGGCCAGCACGTCAACCGCACCGAATCCGCGGTCCAGATTTTCCACCTTCCCACCGGCCTCTACGTCCGTTGCGAAGACGGACGCTCGCAGATCAAGAACAAGGAAATGGCCCTCCAGATCCTCCGTTCCAAGCTCTACGAACAAAAACTCCGCGACCAGCAGGAAGCTTACTCCAGCCATCGCCGCTCGCTCATCGGCTCCGGCGACAGGTCGGAAAAAATCCGCACCTACAACTTCCCGCAAAGCCGCATTACCGACCACCGCATCGGCTTCACCTCGCACAATCTGGCAGGCGTCATCGCCGGCGACCTCACCGAGTTCACCAACGAGTTGCAAAAGACCGAGATGGACGAGAGGCTGGCGGAGGCGGGGCTCTAACCGGAGCCAGACAGGATCCGATGGACTATTGGTGAGCTCGAAAAATGGGCATCCACTGAAAATAACCGCCGCCTCAGGCGTATTTGATAAAGGAGGTGTAAACCTCGGATGGAATGTCCAGCAGGGCGTAGTCCTTGGATGAGACAAACAACAGGCTTTGCTTACCTTTGCCTAGCAACTCGTGGTCCGTGCCGAAAATCTGGTGCTCTAGGGTGACGAACTTGCGGTTGAAATCCGCCACCTTGAGTTTCACCGTGACCGTGTCGAACTCGCGGGCTTCACGGACGAACTTGTGCTCGAACGAGCGGGTGAGGATGTAGAACTTGGTGGTCTTCAAATCGAAGTCCGGCATCACGGTATTGAAAAATAACTCGCGGGTTTTGCCGACGAACATCGTGTACATTCCGAAGTAAATATTCCCGACGGAATTGGTGTCGGCATAACTCGCGATGGTTGAATAGACGAACCACTTGTCTTCGAAATGGCCGCCCAGCGCGTGACCGTCCTGAGGCGCGACGACCCCGGAGCCGGTGGCCACGCTCACCGTTTTAGTGATCGCCCGGATCGCCGGAATCTCCGAAGCCGCTTCGATCACCTCGCCCGCCCGCTCGGTGACGACACGCAGCAAGTCGGCATTGAAAACAAGCCACATCACGTAAGCCAGCGGCAGGATCGCGCCGAGGATCATCAGCGGCGTCTGGTGGGTCATGTAACCGAAGGCGAAGATGACCAGCGACACGCTGGACATCATGAACATCCGGATCTGCGGCAGCGGCTGCTGGGAGTTCGGCACATAGCAACGGGCGATCGCGAGAGCCGCGTAGCCGACGAAAAACGAAGCGTAAAACACCATGAAATATTCAAGTTGCAGCTTGGCCAGGATGCCGATCAGCGTGATGAATCCCACCACCAGGAAGGAGGGAACCGGTGAGCCGAGAATCTGCTTCGGGATCAGCGAGATGAGCATGTTGTCGCTCTTCTCAACGTTCTTCCCGAGGAACCATTTGAGCGCGATGTAGCCACTGTCCAAGGTGGTCACCGCGCAAATCCCGAGGAAGCCGAAGTAAGCCATCCGCATGATGCCGTCGGCACCGGGGTTGCGCTGGAAGTAGCGGGTGATCAAGTCATGGGCATAATAGAAAGTATCGAGTCCCTTGGTGGCGGAGAAATGGCTGGCGTCCACCTTCATCACCCACATCGCCAGACAGCCGTGGAACAGCAGCATGAGGAAAAAGAACGAACCGCCGAAAAAGTAACTCGCCCGGATCGAGGTCTTTTCCCGGTGGATCTGGATCGCACGCTGCCAGTGCTGGAGGTCCAACCACGGGCCGACCAACAAGCCGATCACCAGAGGAATCGCGTAGCCGAAAAACCGTGCGCCCCGCCATGTATCCTCGAACGGGGAAGTCCACTGGAACGGCTCGGGTGAAAAGGGTTTCAAGTTGAACAGGATCGTTCCCACGCAGATCACCAACAGCCCGCCTAACATGCCGTGGCTCAGCTTGATTTTCGCGATGCCGAATTCCTCGCCTAGCAGACAGCCTGCCGCCAGGATCACGAAGACGATCAGGCAGAGATAGATCGCCAGCAGCGGTCCGGTCGTCAGTTGGAGCGGCACGAACAGGTATTTCACCAGCGCGAAAACCGTCAGCGAGAGCGCGACGATTTGATAGAGATAAAGGATCAGGCGGAAAGGCTTGGAAAACTTGTCGAAGAAGATGGCCAACGATTCCTGTCCGCCGCTGTGACTGTTGGCGACGTTCTGGGTCAGGAGTCCGAACAACATCAATCCGAGCGCGTTGGGGATCGCGAACATCAACAAGCCCTGGAGCCCGAACATGAATGTCATCTGAACGCTGAAGAACAATCCCAGCCCCCACATCCACGACAAAGCCACCGAATTTCCCCAAAGGATTGCGTTCAACCAGCGAAAGTTCATAAAGTCCGTGAAGGAACCCCCGATTGCACTGACCGGCAAGCTAGATTCTTCGCAACCATGGCCTGCGGAAGTTGCATTTCCCCGGCATTCCCGCGAAGAACTCCGCCAACCGCATGCTGGAAATCCCCATGAAAACCTGTCTCGCGCTCGCGGCCTGCGTCGGTTGCGCCACTGCGGACGAAGTGGATTGGCTGAAAATCGCCGCCGAGCCCGCCTCGTGGAGCGACGCGTTGATCGTAGCCAACCCGCTGCGGGCCGCGTTCGTACTCGACTCCCCGGCGCAAACCCGGTTGCGGGGATTCATGCTGGCAGCGCCCCTGGCCCGGGCTTTCACTGAGAATGAAATCCGCAGGCAGGTGGCTGGCTTTTTCAAAATCATCCCCCGCCAGGACGAGGTGGATTTGAAGATCGAATGGCTGGACAAGGATGGAGTTGCCGCTGGCTTCACGCGAGCGATCCAGCCCCGCAAGCTGCGGATTCGGAGTGTGCATCAACTCGGAAGCACGACGATCACGCGCACGGTGATCGCCACCGGCGAGGACGACGCGATTTTCATCCACCTCGTCGCGGACCAGCCCGGAGCGCTTTCCTTCCGCGTGACATTGAGCGGTCCGCCGGCGTCCCAAGCGCGGATCGAGGACCGCCGCCAATTGATTTTACCCGCCGAAGCCGGTCGCCTCGCCGCCCATCTGTGGGTGCTTCCCTTCGAATCCGACGTCGCCAGCGAAGGGCGCTCCATCACCGTGCGCGGCGAAGGCGAAGCGCTGATCGTCTGGAACTATGCCACTGGAAAACCGCTCGACGCGACCTTGTCCAAACTCGGCACGCGCTACGATCCGGGCCACAATCCACCCGATCCGGCGAAGATCTGGCAGGGCGTCGTGGCGACTCTGGCCAAATCCGCTGAAAATTCGCCTTGAGACGCCGGACTTGATGGAGAGACTCGCCACTTCCGCCGCGAATTACCATTGAAGCGGCACCCATCACCCCCTTTACTCCCCGCTCTTCCAGCAACGGTAGCCCTAACATTTCATGATTGAGAACCTCCGCAAATATACCGGCCTGATGATCGTGGTCTTCGTGATCCTGTTCATCAGCTTCTTTTTCCTCGATTCCCGTTCCGTCCGGAACATGAGCAGCGGCCGGGCCATGCTCAAAATCGCCGGCCGCACCTATGACGACAAGGAGTATGGCAATCTCGGCAAGTCCTCGCTCGAGCTGGCTTACGGCCTCGCCAGCAGGGGCGATTTCGACCTGGTGCAGTTCGTGGCGGACCTTTCCGGCGGGGCGCAAGGCGAACAAGCGCCGGAACAATTCTTCATCGGTCGGATGATTCTGCGCCAGGCCAAGGAAGATTTCGGAATCTATCCCGGCGACGAGGAGATTTCCGCCTACCTCCGCACGCTGAAGGTTTTCGCGGGTTCGGACGGGAAATTCAGCGCGGAAACTTACCGCAATTTCATCGACAAAGGCATGGGGCGCCTCGGCATGAGTGAAAAGGATCTGCGCGAACTCGCGGCCGACTTTCTCGCCTTCAAGAAGGTCAGCGCCATCGTCGGCTCCGGCCTGAGCGTGGACCGCGATGCCGTGGCGAAGGATCTCGCCTTGCAAAACCAGCAGATCACCGGCGAGCTCGCCAAGTTGGAGCTTTCTCCGTTCGAAGCCAAAATCGAGCCGACCGAAGAAGAGATCAAAAAATATTGGGAGATCATCTCGGACTCGTTCACCACCGAGCCAAAGCGCAAGTTCACCTATATCATCGCCACCCCGAGCCTCCCGACCGAGACCGCCACGCCCGACGCCCCCGAATCCCTCGCCGACGCCGCTGCCAGCGAAGAAGTGAAAAAAGCCGCCGCCAAGAAAAAGGACGAGGAGAAAGCCAAGCGTGCCACCGAACTCGCCGAAGAGCGCCGCAAGAAACAACTCGAACTCGACACCACCGTCTCCGATTTCCTCGACAAGTTGATGGACCAAAAGGGCAGCGGTTTCGAGGACCTCGCCAAGGATTACAAGCTTGAGGTAAAAACCACCGAGCTCTTCGCCAAGACTACCCCTCCCAAGGATCTCGACGTAAATCTGCGCTCCAGCAGCCGCGGCGGCAAGGCCGTCGATCAGATTTTCCTCATCCAGGAAACCTCCGATCCGTTCTCCAAAATCTCCGAAGCGATCGCCGTCGGCGATAACCAATGGCTCGTCGCCCGCATCGACGGCGAGGAAAAATCCCGGCCGAAAACCTACGAGGAAGCCCGTGCCGACGCCCGCGCCCAATACATTCTCGAAAAGGCCACCGAAGCTCTGAAAGCCGCCGCCAACGAGGACATCACCAAAATCAAGACCCTGCTCAGCGCCGGAAAAACCTTCGCCGATGCCGCCAAGGAAGCCGGAATCCCGGAAACCCGGGCATTCACCGCCATCCTCAGCACCTATCGCCCGGACGGTGCCAGCGAACCACAGAACCTGTTCGAAGCCTCCCGCAACATCGAGCCTGGAACCCTCGCCGACGTGATCACCGAATCGGATCGCGCCTTCATCCTCCACGTCGCCAAGCGTGAAGTCGTGAAAGCCGCCGACGCCACCACCCGCATCGACAGCGAGGTCGCCTCCAGCACCCGCAAAAACGAGACCATCGCCTTCACCTCGTGGATGGCCGCCCGCACCGAGGCTGCCAAGGTCGAGCAGCTCTACAAACGCTAAGTGGCGGCGACACCGGTCGCCGTGTTTGGATTCCATGCCCGACGATCTCCAGTCCCTCTTCGATGACGCCAACGGCCACCTCGCCGTCGGCGAGTTCGAGGAAGCAATCGTCCTCTACCGCCGCTGCGTCGCGCTCGACGCCGGGTTCTTCGACGGCTGGCACGCCCTCGGCATGGCGCTTTTAAAAACCGGCCACGTCAAGGAAGCGATCGGCTGCGGCCTGCAATCCGTGACCCTCCAGCCCAACGACTTGTTAGCCTGGACCAGCCTCTCCCAGATGTACGTCCGCGACGGTAACATCCCGGAAGCCGAAGCCGCCAAGGGCAACGCACGGATTCTCTCGCTGGGTGGCAAAGTGGTTAGATGATAAGGAGTGCCGGCGCTTTTCCCAACGAACTCCCGCCAGTAAATCCGAGCGAGCGGCACCTGCTGTGAGGCCGCATCAATCACTCGTGGGAACCGCATTCACGGCTCCGGTCGTGCCCCAGAGTTTTCCTAGCAGCTCGAACATGGCCGGGTCGTGCTGTTTGAGTTCGTCCTTCGTGTATGGGAAAAAGTCATTGCGGGTGAAGAAGGCTTCCGTGGCCTCGGCAAAGTATTCCGCAGGGTTGGTCATCGCATAGGCGCGGTCCATGCGCTTGTGGCCCTCGGAGTCCTGGCGCTCCACGCTGTCATACTTGCCCCCGGCCTTCGCCGCCTCGTAGGCGGCTTTGACTTCAGGATTATCGTGGGATTGCGGTAGATAGCGGTCGTGGTAGCCGTGGGCGAGTTCGTGCAACGCGAAGTTGGGCATGCGCCGCGTATCGGCTTCGAAGACGCGGATGTTCGTGAACTCAACTCCCTTGGCCATGACCGGATCACGCCCGTTCTCGGACAGCCAGATTCCATCCGGGTGATACTCTGCGGAAGGACGGATTCCCGGATACTCCGGTGAGAAGTAGAGCGGCACTTTTTGCAACTCCACCACGGCGGCCTTGGGAACCACGCGGATGATCTCTTCGAGCTGCCCTTGGAGGAGTTCGAGCGCTTTCGCAGTGGCGGCCTCCTCGCTGGCCAATAACCCGCGGCTAACATGGAGCGACCAGCCCGCGATGGTGCGCGTCTCGCGTTTGCTGTCTCCATTGGCTTTCTGGTCGCGTGCTTCCGCTTGGGTTCTGATTTCAGCATTGGCCTTCTGCAACCGGTCCGGCCAGACGAATGTCGGCGCGGTGGCCGGATCATAGCCCGCCAGATGGCCGGTCAGACGGGTCACGGGCTTGCTATATTTGAGAGCCGTGTCACCGAAGACTTCACGGCACATCGCCGCGAGGCCGGGATCGTACTCGATCAATTGCGAACGCAGATGCACGTGGTTGTGGTCGTGATCATTGACCCGGTTGTTGTCGAACCAGGATTGCACGCCTTCGGCGAAGTATTCGCAATGATTGACCGAGGCATACTTGCCTTTCCATAGTCCGGCTTTCATGGCGGCGGCGTAGGTGGCTTTCAACCGCGCGTCAAAAGTCGGGTCCACATTCAGCATGCCGCGGAGGTGGATGTTGTGGGCGAACTCATGGATAAGGATGCATTCCTTTTCGTAAGGATCGCCGGGATAGCCGAGCACGTTCTCCTCCGCGACGGAGCACAAGGGATCCGTGTCGCTGCCGCCGAGTCCACGCGCCCGTGCGTCCCAGAAGTCCTTCGCGGAAAGGTCGGGAAACTCCTCCACCTTGTCCTCGGCCATGCGGACGAACTCCGGCAGGTCGGTGGTGTATTCGTTGTGAGCTAGGATGCACATGCGCGCGCCACTCTGGATCATCGCGGCGCGGACGTCCGGACGCTTTGCAAGCATCATGTCCACGAGGAACGCCGCTTCCTTGAGCGCGTAGGGATTCACCTTGTCGGAGGCGACGATGGGAAAGCCATTGGCGTTGACTCGTTGGGTGTAAAACGCCGGCACGCCGGCACGGCCTTTCGGGTCGAAACGAACGGCCTGCACCGGGACTTCGCTGGTGGCTTTGAGCGATGATTTGCCGTCACGACCGACGATTTCAAAACGATGCCCCAGAGAAGTGGTGATGATCTTATCTTTTCCGGGCTCGACCGAGCCGTTCGGAATTCGCTCAGTGGCGGACTTGAGCCAGAAGATGTCGCTGGCCTCGTCGCTGCCGTTGATGATCTGCAGTTGCGGCAGTGACCCGGATGAGTCCTCGGCAGCGCCCGCAGCAGGTGCCATCGCGAGAATCACGGCAAGGATTGGAAGGAGGGAGGCGGTGGTGGTTTTCATGGTGTCATGGAATGTCCCATTCGGACTTCAGTTCACGGGCTTCAGTTCAGCTCCGAACGCTGAGCCACCGCTACGTGCCCTTCCAAAGCATTGTATCGGAAGTGAACAATAAACTGCTTTTCCCAATCTCCGTTCGCACCAGTGAATGTTGCCAGTAATTGGACAAGACCCTTGATCCCACGAAGAAGGGCAACGCACTCCCCGTTCTTGCACGACCGACATGATCTGTGTTTCCCTCCCCCCGCCCGCTTATTTTCGACCTCTGACCTCCGAATTTCCACCATGTTTTATCTCACCACCGCTATCGACTACACCAACGGCTCACCCCACATCGGCCATGCTTATGAAAAGGTGCTTGCCGACGTGATCGCCCGTTACCGCCGGCTCCGGGGCGACGAGGTTTATTTCCTGACGGGAGTCGATCAGCACGGCCAGAAGGTCCAGCAGACCGCCGAGAAGGAAGGGATTTCTCCCGAGGAATTCGTCGAGCGCACGACCCGCAAGTTTTCCGCTCTCTGGCAGAAACTCGGCGTGAACTACGACGGCTGGGCAGAAACCATCGACCCACGCCACCAAGCCTGCGTCGGCCACATCCTCACCGAACTCAAGCAACAAGGCCAACTCTACAAGAAAGTCCACTGCGGCTCCTACTCGGTTAGGCAGGAGCAATTCCTCCAGGATCGCGACCGCGATGAAGCCGGCAACTTCGGCCCCGAGTGGGGCGAAGTCGTCGAGATCGAGGAGGAAAACTGGTATTTCAAACTCAGCGACCACACCGACTGGCTCAAGGATTTCCTCGAAACCAGCACGGACATCATCCTCCCCGCGTTCCGCAAGGCCGAGCTACTCAACGCGCTCGAACGCAACGTGGGAACCGATCTCTGCATTTCCCGCCCGAAGGAACGCCTGCGCTGGGGCATCGAGTTTCCCTTCGATGCGGCCTACGTCACCTACGTCTGGTTCGACGCACTCATCAACTACATCTCCTTCGCCGGCTACCAGGCCACCGCCGCTTCCGGGCTGCCCGATTTCGCCAAACTCTGGCCCGCTAACAGCCGCCCGGTCCACATCATCGGCAAGGACATCCTGATTCCCGCCCACGGCATCTATTGGCTGTGCATGCTCCACGCCATGGGCTTCACCGACACGCAAATGCCGCGTCTCCTCGTCCACGGCTGGTGGAACATCCGCGGCGAAAAGATGGCCAAGTCCACCGGCAACGTCGTCGATCCTAACGAACTCGCTGACAAATTCGGCGTGGAAGCCGTGCGCTACTACCTGGTGCGCGACATCGTCACCGGCAAGGATTCGGACTTTGACATGGCCCGCTTGATCATGCTCTTCAACACCGAGCTCGCCAACGAGCTCGGCAATCTCTGCAACCGCGCGCTCAACATGAGCCAGCGCTTCACCGGCGGCGTCCTCCAGCACGGCGGCCCGGCCACAGCGGACGACACTGCGTTGCAAACCTCCCTCACCGAATCCATCAAGGCCTATCAGGTGGCGATGGATGAGTTCGACGTTTCAAAAGGCCTCGAAGCGCTCAACCGCCACGTCGTCCATTGCAACCAATACGCCGAACGCATGAAGCCATGGGAGCTCAACAAGAACCCGGAAAACAAGGACCGCCTCGCCACCGTCCTCTATCACCTGGCGGAAAGCGTCGCCCAGGCGTCGGTCCTGCTGTCCCCCATCTTGCCGGACGCCGCCGCGAAACTCGCCGGGCAACTCAATCTGCCAGCACTGACAAGCCTCAAGCTCGCCGACCTCCACTGGGGTCTGCTTGCCGACGGCCACGTCATCGAGAAACCCATCCCGGTCTTCCCACGCATCGTCGCCGAGGAGACGCAAGCTTGAGACCCTTATTTCTAGCAAATGTTGAATTCCAATCCCGAAAATACCGTTTATGGCCGGTTTTGGGACCAGTTGGCCGGAAATGGGACTAGAAACCGCTTCCATTTTCCTGATCATCAGGTAATTTGAATTCGTTCTGAGCGAGGTCCGCCTCCTCCGAGCATCAGCCTCAAAAAAGCCGGGCCACCTGCTTCGAATTGATCTCCGGGGGGAAGTCAACCGAACAAGGCCCAGCCGATGGCACCGAAAAAAGCGCGCGTTGCGAGATCCGGGGGGATATCCAACGCGCGCTTTTCTTTTGTCCCATAAGGGGCATGGACGTGTCGTCCATGCGCGGGGGCGAGACGTCCCCGCCCCTAGAAAACCTTGATCGCAGATGCAATCACCGGATCGTCCCAAGCCTCGATGGACTTCCGCTCTTCGGGCGGCAACGAATTGATCTGGCAGCGTTTCGCGAAGTTCGCGCGGCTCGCGTCGTCGATCACCACCGCCACATCCGGCGTGATCCCCTTGCGGTGCGGCGTGTTCCCCGATGGCGTGTGATAGGTGGCGATGGTTAAACGCAAGGCGGTGCCGCCGCCCAGCGGGATGATGTTCTGCACGGAACCTTTGCCGTAGCTTACCTCGCCGACGACGGTGGCGCGTTTCAAATCCTGGAGCGCACCGGCGGTGAGTTCCGAGGCGGAGGCGGACATCCGGTCGAGCAAGACGACCAACGGATAGTCCCGCCGCCGGCGCTGGCGGTCCGGCGTTTTCATCGGCTCGGCCGCCTCCCCTTCCCGGCCGCGGGTGGTGACGACGGCGGTGTTAGGCGGCAGGAACAGGCCGAGGATTTTCACGGTTTCGTTCAAGTCGCCGCCGCCGTTTTCGCGGAGGTCGAAGATCAGTGACTTCATGCCGCTGTCCTCGAGTTCGTCGAGGGTGGCTTCCATTTCACGGGCACAGCCGTTGCCGAAGGTGGCGAGGCGGACGTAGCCGAGTCCGGTTTGCTGGTTCCAGATCTTCGCCTCCGCGACCGAGCGTTGTTCCACCACGCGGTGGACGAGCGCGACCTCGAACGGGCGCGGTGCCGTCGGCGACTTGAGCCTCAAGCGCGTCGTCTCGCCTGCCGCGCGACGGAGAGGACCGGGCAAATCGGCGAAATCCACGCCTTGGGTTTTCCGCCCGTCGATTTCCACCAAGCCCGAGCCAGGCAGCACCCCGGCGACGGCGGCTGGACCTAACGGAGCGACGGCGGCGATATATGGACCATCATCGCGCAAGCCAAGGGTGAGGCCGAGCGATGGCGATTCCGGATTGAGATCCTTGTGATCCTGCATCTGCTTCGCCATCTCCGGATGGATGAACGACGAGTGCGGATCGAGGCTGGCGAGCATGCCTTCGAGCGCGTGATTGACCAGCCGTTCGTAGGCGAGGCGATCAACATCCGGGTGGCGCTTGCGGACCGTTTCTAGGACTTCGACGAAGCGCGCGATCGCCGGGTAGGCCGCTTCGTCGGGATCGGACGGCGCGGGCGAGGCGGCGAGGGCGACGGTGCTGATCCCGCAAAGCAGGCAAACGAATTTCATGGCTGAACGGGTAACATTGGCAGCGCCGGGCGACCGAGCAAAATCGACGGCCGGGGCAACGAAAACGGATTTGTGAAGCACATTCTTTTTTATGTTTTGGATTGCGGGAATGCGGGCTGCGGCTACTCTGCTGACGACTGCTGTGTACGACTAATTTGGTAGCTGGCCCGAACCGATATGATTGAACCGGGGTCATCTCCCGACGTAATATGTCATGCCTTTATAGGAAGACGGAAAAGCGCCGGACGACCCCACTTATAGAGTTTACGGAACGTGGCTCACAGCGCCAAGGACGGCACAGCGGTTTTCTTTTTCTCCATTTCTCACCACGGGGCATGAGGCGGTGAAACGTCCGCTGCCAAGTCGCGTTGGCCACCGGCGGAGCCCTTTGCGGATTCCCGCCCCGCCGTAAATCCTGATGATTTTGTTCGATCCTGCGAGGATTGGTGATTATAAACCTCGCCGTGGTATCGAAATCGAACAAGAAATGGCTTGTCGCGCTGCTGGCGTTGATGGGCCAGATCGTGTGCCACGGGTTCTGGCTGCAACACGGGGTCGCCGAAGAAGCGGTCCGCTCCGCCGTGGCGGGACTCGCCCATCCGGCACCGCGCGATGCCAACGAACGCGGGGTGCGGGAGCCTGAGCGGCCCCGGGATTTCACGCGCACCATTCACCACCCGGCCACCACGACCGGCTCTTTGCAATGGACTACCTGATCTTCTTAATCGGATTGTTCCTGCTGGCCGCTGCGGGCGGCTGTCGGATTTTGTTCCGCGAGGGACGCGAGCCTTCCCGCTGGCCATTTCTCGCCGTCGCGCTGGTGGCGCTCGGCCTCAAGATGTGGTCGGGGGTCCTGATTTTCGCCCTCGGCCTAGGGGACGGGATGACGCTCCTCGGGGCCCTGCTGGGAGCACTGTTCGCCGCGTCCTTGCTGGGGTTTTGCCTGTCGCCCCTCGTTCAAGGCCACCGGGTGGGATTCATCCTGAAATGGGCGGCGATGGTCGGGCTGTTCGTTTACACGTTCGTGGCTGGCGCGAGCGATCTCCGCTCTTATTGGTTCAGCGGGCCGCTTGTCGCGGTGGCGTTCGGCGGCGGCTGGCGGTTTTCGACCGTCGCCAAAACGCTCGACCGGACGAAGCGATCCGTCCCACGCCTCGTCACCGCCCTCGTGCTCGCGATCACCACCTTGGTCTGCCTGCTCCCGGATGCCGTGGAAATCTGCTATGACGTCAAAGGCCAGGGCTTTTCACACGAAAGGATCGCCTTCCTCGGCGGGCTGATCGCCGCAACCCTGTGTAGCATCGCGTTCTGCACCATCCTTTGGGAAACCATCTATCAATCCAACCGCGCCGAGCTTTCCCGCAACCTGCTGCGCCGGCGGAAAATCGGCACCACCGTCATTCTCGTGGCGACGATCTTCACCGTCATCAACGGCGCGTGGCTCGCCCACTGGCTGGGCAACCAAGCCAGACAAGAGCACGTCGCCACGCTCCTTAGCGCCCTCCACCTCGGTGCCAACAACCTCGATCCCCGCGAGATCCAGCAAATCCAAGGCCACCCGGACGAGGCCCAGGGCAAGACCTTCACCAGACTGCGCTCCAAGCTGCTCGACATCCGCAAGGCTCTGCCCGGCAACCGTTTCACCTACCTGCTGGGCATGCGCAATGAGCAACTCGTTTTCCTCGTCGATGCGGAAGACCCGACTCACGAAGAGAACTTTTCCCCGCCCGGCGAACCCATCAAAGACTACCCGGAAAAATGGAAACCCGAACTCGCGGGCAAATCGACCTTCAACGGCCCGGACCGCGACCAGTTTGGCGTCTGGTTCTCCGCCTCAGTGCCGGTTCTCGACGCGAACCAGAACGTCGTTGCGGTGTTAGGAGTGGACTACCCCGCCGCCATCTGGCTGCGGCCGCTCGCCGCCCGGCGCTTCGCCGCCATGGGCGTCACCTTTTCCGTGGCCATGCTGCTCATCGCCCTGTTCGGCTTCCACCTCGCCTCCATCGAGACCACCCTGCGGGTCGAGAGCCTCTCGGAGCGGCTTTCCGACGCGATGATCGCCGC
>JANMJJ010000219.1:0-23027 GCA_031371325.1 Akkermansiaceae bacterium
GCCGGATCAGAATTTGACGTTGAGGCTGGTGAAGAGGCCCGCCTGCGCGACATTGTAATCCAACGAGCCGTCCGTATAGTCGGTATGCAGATAGCGGTAACCCAACTCGGCGGAGACATTGCGGGTGAAGTTATAGCCAACCGTGGCTTGGAGGGTCCACGCGAGGTTGGAACCGACGTGAAACCCGCCGATGTCGCTCTTGCCCGCGAGGAACCACTTGTCGTTGATATTCCACTGGGCACGGACGCCGACGATGGGGTCCAGCCAGTCCTGGTCTGCGGACTTGTTAGTCGGCAGGTTGTCGAGCTCGCCGTTGATGGCGGTGGACAGATCCTTCTCGGCCTTCCCGAGGCGGGCTTGGGCCTTCGCGACATCCGCCTGGGCCGAGGCATCCACGGTAGCCCGGAGCTGGGCGACTTCCAGTTCCGCAGTGGCGGCGACGAGTTCCGTCCGCACGGCTTTCACGGCGCGGCTGAAACGTTCGAGATCGAGTCTGTGGCCGTCGAGTCCGGTGTTCCGTTGGATTTCGACAAGCCGTTTCTTGATGTCCTCTTTCACCTTGTCGTCCACCTCCGCCTTGATGTCGGCGGCGAGTTGGTCCTCGATGGCCTGTCTATCAGCCTGGGGCGCCTGATAGTCGGCAATCACCGGCTGGGCGATCGCGTCGGCGCGCGTTGCCGAGTGGCCGACGACGCGTGCGCTGGCCGAGTCGCTGACGGCCTGGATGCCCGCCTGGTCAAGGTTTCCACTCAGATCGACCGAGAAGCTGTTATACCTCACGCCGGCGTAGAGATCGACAAAACCGCATGGACTGTCGTAAACCCGGTAGGCGACCGAGAGTTCGCCGATGAACTGTTTCAAATCGACGCTCGCCCGGGTGTAGAGATTCCCGGGCGGATTGCCCGAGGTTCCCAGATCCACGTACAATCCATCGGCGATGATGCCCCACTTGGCGTGGCGGGCCTCGAAGCGGAGCATGGCGGCCATATTCAGCGCGGGCAAGATGTCGGAGAAGGACTCATTCACGCCGACGTCGAAGCCGCCGATGCCGATGTCGCCATCCAGCCCGGTGAGCCAGCCATACATCGAGGCCTCGAACGTCCACGGCGAAGCGGCGGGTGGAGTTTCGACGACAGCGTCTTTGGTATTGCCACCGAAGGCGGTGCTGATAGTGGCGGTTAGGGCGAGGGCGGTGGTCCGGATGCAATTGGTTCTAGGTTTCATAATGGGGATTTCGATTGGGCTGACGAGCGGGAGATTGCGGGAGTGATGGGCGGGCTGTCGAGCGTGAAGGCGGCGGGCCGAGGGAATCTACATTTGGATTTTTTCAACCACAGATGAACAGGATGAACGCAGATAAGAGGGATAGAGAGGCAGATTGATGGTGGTCGCCCCATCTTAAATCTGAACTCTCCTCTTATTCTTTCTTCCATCTGTGTTCATACTGTTCATCTGTGGTTCAATTTTGAAATGGAGATGCGGCACACCGTTTCACGGTTGGATGGACTGCAAGAGATCGACGAGCGGCTGCTGGCTGACGGTGATCATGCCCTGCCGCGGCTGGGAGATATCATAAACCAGGACGATCACCACGATGAAGAGCAACGGCAGGAACACGCCACCTAACTTCGAACGCTCCCCTTCCCCGCCCGCGGCGTAACTGGTGGTGAAACAGCCGCACGCCGCGACGATGATCACCAGCAACCAAACCCCGCTTGGGACGCGGGCGCGGCCGGCGGCCAGGCGTTCGGCATCCACGTCGATGGTCTCGTTGAGCGCGACGATGAAGGTGGCCGTGATGTCGGTGGGTGCGTCCTTGGCTGCGGCGGTGGCGTGGGTCCACAACTCCGCCTGGAGTCCCGCGCACAAGCGCAGGCCCTCGGCGAGTTTCGCAGGATCATCCGCCAGCCGCTGATAGTTGAGCCGGGCTTCGAGATAGCGGCGCAACAATTCCTTCACCGGGGCCACGTGCGCCTCGGGCAGCAGCGAGGCGCGGAGATAGGTGGTGCCGATGGCGTTGGCCTCCTTCAAAACGAGTCCGCGCCGCCCGTCGTAGTGGCTCACCGCCATCGCGAAGGTGAAGCCGAGCAGCAATCCTAGCAGCCCGAGCACAGCGCCCTGGACACCCCCGATCTGGGTCTTGCGCCCCTCGTCCTTGGTCTCGAACAGTCGCAACCCGAAGCGGAAGCCGGCTTCGGAACAGGCTAGCAGCAGTCCGGTGATGCTCAGGAAGAGCGTCAACTCGTGCGTGAAAAAACGGGACAGTAGGTTGTTTAACATGTCTGGGCAGGGTGGGAGGGTTTCATGTGAAGTGGAGCATGACGATCCTCACCAAGGAGTAAAGGAACATGGGTCCAATAGGCCATAAGGGGTCGCGACATTCCTGTCGCGACCCAGGCCCGGATTCCGTGGCGACAGGATTGTCGCCACTCCCCGGAAAATTCCCCTCGCCGCCGCACACCGCCGCCCATTAGATTCCCGGCAATCCATGCTTTCCTGGAACGAAATCCGCCACCGCGCCATCGGCTTCTCACGCGACCATCGCGACACCGTCTCCGAAAAAGGCGAGCGCCAGACCTTTTGGAACGAGTTCTTCCATATCTTCGGGATCAAGCGCTCCGCCGTCGCATCCTTTGAGGAGCCTGTGAAAAATATCTCAGGAAACTGGGGCTACATCGATCTCTTCTGGCCCGGTCGCGTCCTCGTCGAGCACAAATCCGCCGGGCAGGATCTCGACAAAGCACATGCGCAAGGCATGGGATACATCCGTGGCTTGGTGGATTCCGGACGGCAAAAGGAAAGCCCTCGCTACCTGATCGTTTCGGACTTCAAGCGCATTGCCATCCACGATCTGGAGCCAGAGCAAGACCCGGATCTACCCCTTCTCAAACGGCTTCCGCCCTCCATCGAGTTCCCGCTGGCAGACCTCCACAAGCACATCCGCCGCTTCGCCTTCATCCCCGGCTACAAGCAGCACAAGCTTGATCCCGAAGACCCGGCTAACATCGAAGCTGCCGGGCTCATGGCCAGCCTGCACGACGCCCTCCACGCCGGCGGCTTCTCCGGCCATGACCTGCGCGTTCTTCTAGTGCGTCTGCTGTTCTGTCTGTTCTCCGACGACACCGGCATCTTCAACCAGCAGGACTTCAAGCTCTTCATCGAAAACCGCACCGCGCCCGATGGCTCGGACACCGGCCCCAAGCTCGCCCGCCTTTTCGATGTCCTCAACACGCCGGAGGACAAGCGCCAGGCCAATCTCGATGAAGACCTCGCCGCCTTCCCCTACGTCAATGGCGACCTCTTCGCCGAGCGCATCTCCTTCGCCGACTTCAATGCGCAAATGCGCGGCCAGCTTCTCAAAGCTTGTTCCTTCGAGTGGGCCAAGATCTCGCCCGCCGTTTTCGGCTCGCTGTTCCAAGGCGTCATGGACCCCGCCGAGCGCCGCCAAGTGGGAGCGCACTACACTGCGGAGAAAAATATTTTGAAACTCATCCGCCCGCTGTTCCTCGATGAACTCCGCGCCGAGTTCACTGCTGCCAAGGCCGACAAATCCACCCGCCGCACCGCCCGGTTAGAAGCGCTTCACGAAAAACTCGGCAAGCTCCGGTTCTTCGACCCCGCCTGCGGCTGCGGCAACTTCCTCGTCATCACCTATCGCGAACTCCGCGCCCTCGAACTCGAAATCCTGCTCGAACTCCATCGCAACGAACTCAGCGAAACCCAGCACGAATTTTCTTTCGATGTCACCAAACTCTCCAAGGTGGACGTCGATCAAATATATGGCATCGAGATCGAGGAATTCCCCGCCCGCATCGCCGAGGTCGCCCTCTGGCTCGCCGACCATCAGGCGAACATCGCCCTATCCGAAGCCTTCGGCCAACTCTATCGCCGCATCCCGCTGAAGAAGTCCCCGCATATTGTTTGTGGAAACGCGCTTCAAGTCCCGTGGGAAAGCGTCCTGCCGAAAGCCGATTGTGACTTCATCCTCGGGAACCCGCCATTTGTCGGGAAACACTATCAAAGTGCCGAACAGAAAGAAGATCTCCGGCGTGTTTGGCAAAATGCACCCGGCACAGGCGTGCTTGATTTCGTTACCGCGTGGCACGCCTTAGCGGCAAACTACATGCTCTGCGCCAAGCCCATGCGCTGTGCCTTTGTCAGCACGAACTCCATCTGCCAAGGTGAACAGGCCTCGGTACTCTGGAGCCGGATTCTCGGAACCAACCATTTCAAAATTCATTTCGCTCATCGCACCTTTTCGTGGGAGAGCGAAGCGCGGGGTAAAGCTCACGTTCATTGCGTGATCGTCGGATTTGGACTCTGTGACGCATGGGGGCAACAACCCAAAGTCCTCTACGACTACGACAACAATCCCGAACTACCCGTGATTTCGACTGTCTCAAACATCTCGCCTTACCTTGTTGAAGGCAGTGACCAAGTCGTTAAATCGCGCACTCGCCCGATATGCGACGTGCCGGAAATGACCAATGGCAGCAAGCCAGTCGACGGAGGAAACCTTATTCTATCCAACGATGAGAAGGGTGACCTCATCGCATCGGAGCCTGCCGCTGTGGAATTCATCCGACCTCTGGTCGGCTCAGAAGAATTCATCAACCGGGGAGTGCGATGGTGCTTGTGGTTGGAACAAGTTCAGCCGTCGCAACTGCGCACCATGCCTCAGGTCATGAAGCGGATCGAGGGCGTGAAGGCTATGCGACTTGCCAGTACCAAGGCTGCCACCAGAAAAGACGCGGTTACGCCTTCGCTTTTTGCTGAACGGCGGCAACCGCTCTCACAATACCTCGCAATTCCCGAGGTCTCGTCCGAGAATCGGAAATTCATACCGATGGCATTTCTTCCGCCTAACATTATATGTACCAACAAAATTCAGTATGTTCCCAATGCGAGCAATTTTGACTTCGGCATACTGACATCACAAATGCACATGGCATGGATGCGCCAGGTCTGCGGACGTTTGAAGTCCGACTACAGTTATTCAGCTAAACTCGTCTATAACAACTACCCTTGGCCGACCGACGCGACTTCCGCGCTGCGCTTGAAAGTCGAAGAAGCGGCGCAGGCGGTGTTGGACGCGCGGGAGCAATTCCCCGGCAGCACGCTGGCAGATCTCTACGATCCGGTCGCGATGCCGCCCAAGCTGGCGAAGGCCCACGAACAACTCGACCGCGCGGTGGACCGCTGCTACCGCAAGGAACCTTTTCTCACCGACCGCCAACGCGTGGAATACCTGTTCGCCCTCTACGAGCAACTATCCACGCCGTTTGTTCTGCGGGCGTAAGGGAGTCAAAATACTTTGGGCGTGGTCATGGGGTTGGTTCCGCCTCAATCAGGAGGCCGCGCAAAGTGGCGACGGGGGAGAACTTGGCAGGTCGAATGAAGGGGGGCAAGATCCCAAGCGGACTCCCTAATCGGAGACGTCACGAATTCCCCGCCCCGCCCCGCCCTCGGCAGAAGGCGCAACCTTGACACCTGTTGGTATGCGCATACCATAAAATCATTATGGCCACCATGACCGTCCGCACCACCGTTGCCTTTGATCCCGCCACCGCCGCACGGCTGGAGCGGCTGGCCAAGCGCTGGGGGGTATCCAAATCGGAAACCCTCCGGCGGGCCTTGGAGACCGCCGAAAAGTCGCAACCTGCGCTCCAAGGCACGATCCCGGAATTCACCCAAATGTCGCCGTTACAAATCCTCGACTGGCTTAAGGTCAATCCACAGGTTCAGCCGGGTTGGGGAGCGCATTCCCGCCGCCAACTCCGTGAGGCGAGGGAGCGCGATGCGGAAATCGAGGACGAACGTGAACAGGAGAAAGCCCGCCTCACGCAGGCAACAACCGCAGAACGCACCCGCCGATTCCCCACTTTCCGCTTCCCCGGCACGCCGCGCCGGACTAGTTTCCCGCCGACATGAGTAGCTGTGGGCCGAAAATGAAGATGGATCCGACCTTGCACCGGGAAAAGAAACCGGACTGGATCAAGGTGCGGCTGCCCAACAACCCGGCGTTCTGGTCCACGAAATCGCTGATCACCGATCTCAAACTGGTGACCGTTTGTGAGGAGGCGCAGTGCCCGAACCGTTGGGAATGCTGGGGCCAAGGCACCGCCACGTTCATGATCGCCGGGGACAAATGCACCCGCGCCTGTGGATTTTGCGCGGTGAAAACCGCCAAGCCCGACGCGCTGGAGTCCGACGAACCCGCCCGCGTCGCCGAGGCCACCCGCCGGATGAACCTGCGCCACGTCGTGATCACAGCCGTGGCCCGCGACGATCTGCGCGACGGTGGCGCGGAGCATTTCAAGCACACCATCGAGGCTGTCCGCCGGGCGAATCCAGAGATCATCATCGAGGTCCTCGTGCCGGATTTCAACGACCGCGACTGGGCGCTCGCCATGGTCATGGATGCCCGCCCGCACATTTTCAACCACAACCTGGAAACCGTCGAGCGGCTCACCCCGCTGGTCCGTTCGCGCGCCCAATACCAGCGCAGCCTCACGGTTTTGAAAAAGGCCAAGGCACTGGTGAATGGCAAGGTCGCCACCAAAAGCGGCATCATGTTAGGCCTCGGCGAGCGCCACGAGGAAATCCTCCGTGCGATGGATGACCTGCTGGAGCACGACGTGACGGTGCTCACGATGGGCCAATACTTGCGCCCGACGCAGAAGCATCTGCCGGTCGTCGAATACATCACGCCCGCCGCGTTCGACGACTACAAGGCCATCGCGCTCGCGAAAGGCTTCCGCCACGTCGCCAGCGGCCCGCTCGTCCGCAGCTCCTACCATGCGGCGAATTTCCGCCCCGAGCTCGATGTCCTCGAAGCCATCGAAGCCGACGTCCGCGCGGCCCAAGGCCTCGAACTCGGGCCCGAGCATCTTGCCCTGCCGGCGGCCAAGTCGGCGCTCATCCAAGCCATCGCCTGACCGCCATGCGCCACTGGTTGATCAAATCTGAACCCGACGTTTTCGGCATCGACGACCTCGCCAAGGTCAAACGCGAGCCGTGGAGCGGTGTTAGAAATTACCTGGCACGCAACTACATGTGGAAGGAAATGAAGCCCGGCGACCTCGCCTTGTTTTACCACTCGAATGCCAAGCCGCCCGGCGTGACCGGCATCGCCCGCGTCGTCGGCGAGCCTTATCCCGATCCCACGCAGTTCGACGAAACGAGTGACTATCACGATCCCAAGTCCACGCCGGAGAAACCCCGATGGTGGCTAACCGATTTCGAATACGTCGGGAAATTTCAGGAAATGCTCACGCTCGAAGCTATGAAAGCCGACAGCCTGCTGGCCGAAATGGTGGTCTGCCAACGCGGCACCCGGCTCTCGATCACCCCGGTCGATGCCCTGCACTTCAAGCGCGTCTGCAAGCTCGCCCGCTGGAAATTCTGATCCATCATTTCACCCGGGAGACAAATCCCGCACCTTGCTCCGCTCTATGGATGAAGAAACTCCCATGGCATCTCTAACTGCGGTTTCAGAAATATCCCCCGCCGCTTCCGCTTGGCGTGAGTGGGTGGAGGAATATGGCCCGAAATTACTGCTCTTCGCGCGACAGCAGACGCGCTCCCACGAGGACGCGAAAGACATCTTCCAGGATGCACTCGTGAAGCTCGTCGAGAAAGTCCGCTCCGGCGAATTCGTCGGCGGGCAGGAGTCATGGCAGCCCTATCTCTACACCGCGATCCGCCGCCTCGCGATCGACTTGAGCCGCCGCGATGACCGCCGCAAGCGCCGCGAGGACAGCGTGACCGCCGATGCCGAATCCGGTGCCTACGACGCCTTGTTGCCATGGTTTGAGCCCGAATCATCCGACGATGAAACGCGGGTCCAGCTCGAACAAAGTCTCAAGGAACTGCCTGCAAAATTCTCCGAAGTCATCCTCATGAAAATCTGGGGCGAACGCACCTTCGCCGAGATTGGTGAAACTCTTGGCATTTCGCAAAACACGGCGGCCTCCCGGTATCGCTATGGTCTTGAGGCTCTCAAAAAAAACCTCGGCAGTGCCCGCCGCCGCGGAGACCTCTCCATCTAACTTTCCGCCATGACTCTCGATCAAACATCCCTCGAAGCGGACCTTCGCGAACTCCAGGCAGCCGCGCTTGATGACGCGTTGCTATTGCGGCTCGAAGCTGCCGCCGAGGGGACATTGACGCATCTCAGCCATGAGGAAATCCGGTTTGAAGCGTTCCTGCGTGGGATCTCGCCCGCCAGACCATCCGCAGATTTCCTAGCAAGACTCGAAGCCATCGTCCACGAAGTCCCGTTCCCGGTGAACGAAAAGATCGTGTTGTTTCCAAAGGCCAACTCCGCTGTCCACACCCGCCGCAAGCCTCCGCTGTGGGGCGCGGCTGCGGCCGTGGCATTGATCGGTGCCGCCACCGCGCTGCTGATGCCGGTGGGAAAAGCCCCTGACAAGATCGCCCGCCAAAGCACGCCAGTTTCTCGACCGGTCACGAATGCCGCGAGCGGGAATTTCGTGCCCGCCGCATTCAACCGTGGCGTGAGTGAAGTCCATGACGAAGGCGTGGTCTGGAAATCCAACAACCAACCTCACAGCCTCGTCCGCGTGGTCTATATGGACAAGATCACCCTAACCGATAAGACCGGCCGGACCTTCCAGGTCGAACAACCGCGGGTCGAGTATATGTTGGTTCCCGCGAAAACCAATTGATCCGGATTTCCACAAACAAGAAATCCTGGCAACCGCGCTCCCAGTAAGTCAGCAATGAAAACGAAACCATCCTCACTCATCACGGCCGGCCTTACCGCCTTCTTGATCGCCCCTGCATTCGCGTTGGAAGCGCCTGCGGATGATTCGCCGCCGCCACCGCTGGCTGCGGAAAAAGAAGCCGCCCTGCCGGAAATCAAACTTCCCGCCGCGCAACCCGAGGCACAGGCGCAAACCGCGTTCCTCGGTGTCGTCTCCAGCGAGGTGCCGGACATGTTAGCCGGCCATCTTGACCTGAAACCCGGCGAAGGAATTGTCGTCCGCTCGCTGGTGCCGGATGGCCCGGCCGCCAAATCCGGAATCGCGGTGAACGATGTAATCACCAAGTTCGCCGGTCAACCGGTCGGCTCGCCGCTGGAAATTTCCAAGCAAATCTCCGGCCACAAGCCGGGTGAATCCATCAGCCTCGATCTCATCCACAAGGGCAAGCCGACCACGCTCGATGTGACCCTCGGCGTCAAGCCCGCCGAGATCGCGGACAAGGAACCCCATACTCTCAATCATCTCGATCTCGAAGGATTGCCCAAGGAACTGGCGGACCGCGTCCGCGATGCCATCGAAGGCAACCTCGGCGGATTCGAACTCGGCGGCGACCATGGCCAAGCGCCACCCCAGATCGAGGAAGCGATGCGCGATCTGCAAAAGCGCATGCAAGGAGCCTTGGGCAAAGCGGGACCCGCCCTGCCGGGTGACGACGTTGCGGGTAAAATCCAGGTCCAAAGCGGAGCCACTTTCAAACAGATGGACCAGCAGGGCAGCGTGGAAGTGACGGCCAATGATGGAGCCAAGGAAGTCACGGTTCGCGACCAACAGGGCAACGTGATTTGGAGCGGTCCGTGGGACACGGCCCAAGACAAGGCCGCCGCCCCTCCCGACGTCCGCCAACGCGTGGACAGACTCAACATCGACAGCAGCTTCAAAGGCGGTGGCTTGCGCTTGCAAATGCGCCAAGCCGCGCCACCGGACGCCGGCGAACCCTGAACGGGCCATGGAGCGCTGGCTTTAGCCGACGGAGTTAACGACATCCTAACACTCGCCGGCTGAAGCCAGCGCTCCTTCCGCGAGTCGCCCGCTCAAAGTGACTTTTGCCGAACCAAGCAGCACGCCCGCCGCTCTGACCTCGCCCGCGACCTGCACCAAAGCGCCGAGTCGGCCTTCGACCTTGGCGCGGATTTCCAGGACGTCTCCGGGCACCGCCGC
This sequence comes from Akkermansiaceae bacterium, assembly GCA_031371325.1. GTDB lineage: Bacteria > Verrucomicrobiota > Verrucomicrobiia > Verrucomicrobiales > Akkermansiaceae > Luteolibacter. The sequence goes on from JANMJJ010000219.1 coordinate 9,948, forward strand.
CCCCAGGATTTTCGCCGCCCGCACTCCTGTTAGCCGCAAGTCGGCCATCGCGGGATGTTCCGGGTCGGTCTGGATCACCACCCCGCCGAGCTGGGCGATGGCCTCGATGAGAATCACCCCCGGCATCATCGGGCGGCCGGGGAAATGCCCTTCGAGAAACGCCTCGTCGCCCCGCACTCGATAGCTGGCGCTCGCCTCGCGACCGGGCACCAGTGATTTCAACTCGTCCACAAACCGGAACGAAGGACCATGGGGAAGCGCTAGCAGCGCCGCTTGAAGATCAGAACTCATCTGCGGGAAAGCATCGCACCGGGTAGTTATCCGCTCCTAGAAAAATTAGCTGTATTTTCTGCCCAATCACCTGCGGTCCCGTTCCATGAAAAAAATCCGGGAGGAGGAGCCACCATGAGCCCATCGGGATCATAGAAATTCAGTGGATTCCCATAGCATTAAGCATTTAGATTCATCCCCCCAGCTTCTCCTAGCGGGTCACTTGACAACCAAATTGCCAGTTGAGGATCGTAGGCGCGGAAATCAGTTAGCACCATTTCCGTCTGGCCTCCGACGAGGCTCGGGACGGTGGCGTGGCCGGTGTAGCCTAGGTCGCAGGCGTAGCCGCTGGCTTCGTATTGGGTGAGGCGTTTGCCGAATGGGTCGTAGTCGTAGCGGGCGGCTAGGGTGTTGGTGGTGCCTGTGGATTTTAGGACTTCGCGGATGCTGCCGAGGTGGTCGCGGCAGTAGAAGTAGTTTTCCCAGCTCGTGCCGTTCTTGCGTTGTTCGCCTTGGGAGAGGTAGCGGCGGTCGATGGTAGCGGTGCTGGCGGTGGTGCCGCTGCGGTGGTCGAGCATTTGGCTGCCGTCGAAGAGGTGATAGTGTTTACTAACTGCAGTGCCGTCGGTATCGGTGCGGTCGCAGCGTTGGTCGAGGGCATTGTATTTGAAGGCGGTGGTTTTATTAGTGGCCCAAGTGATTTTAGTAAGTCGGGAGAGGATGTCCCACTCGTAGCTGCGGATGCCGTCGGAGGTTAGATTGCCATCGGGATCGTAAGTGAAGAGGAGGGGCTGGACGTTGGCGGAGGGGAGATCAACTTGGAATTGATAGTTGGAGCGGTTGCCGCTGTTGTCGGTGGCTGCGATGGCAAGGGAGTTGCTGCCGGGCTGGAGCGGGAGTTCGGTTTCGAAGCGGTTGTCCGCAAGCATTCTGGCAGGTTTGTCGCCGCTGCCGGTGAGACCTACGGAGACTTCGCCGGGCTCGCTGAGGGTGCCGCGGATGATTGATATACCTCCGCCGCCGAGGCTGGTGATCTGGTGGGTGGCGTTGTGGTTGCGGCGGGTGAGGGTGGCGGGGCCGCCACTGACGGAAGAGTTTTGGACGGAGGTGATATTTCCGGCGAGGTCGTGCTGATAGTCCCAGCCGCTTTCGAGATTACTAGTTAAGGATTTCTCGGCAACGGCGGTGAAGTCGGTTGGCACGACCAGTGCCACTGATTGGCGTTTACCGTTCACTTATTTTTGTGAATGCATTTTGAAATGATACTAATGACCACAGCCCAGTTATTCGATGACCCACCGATCAAGTACGGCTGCGGCTGCGGAGCCATTTCCGCGAGTGCAGGGAGAAAGACGCAGCACAGGAGCGCGCAGGTGATAGGAACCCGTTTCATCGGACACCTCCCGCTTCGCTCTCCGCCCGCTTGGGCGAGGGTGGCCGTTTCCAGAAGCGGATCGTCACGTCTTCCGGCACCGACGGGTTCGCCAGCAAGTAGGCGTAACTTTCCGCATTCGCCTTTTCTCTGGCATTAAATGCCTCTTCCATCCTAGCCCCTTCCTTTCGATACAAATCATGGATTTGGCAAAGGGTGTCCATGGCTTCCCCGCTCCTCTCACCTTCTATCACAATGAAGGAGGGACCGCTGACTGCCAGATCCGGCAGGTCCGGGATTTCCGGCTGAGCGAAGTCATGACCGTGCTCGGCAAGCCGTTTGCGCATCCGATAGGTGTCGGCGTATCCGATTCCCATCAACAAGCCATAATCGCGAAAGGTGCCGTCACTCTCCTTGACCCGAAAGGTGGAGAAGCCGCTAAAGTGGTTGAAATCGACGTTTGACCACGCGGTGATTTCGCCTTCCACCTTTCCGTTAGGATAGATCCGCAGCAGCGTTCGAGAATGGTCATAGACGGTGGCAGATAGGAAAACCAATTCAGTGGCATGGTAGTTCTCGCGAATTTCTTCCATCCTGGCGATCACAGCCGGATCGTCCGGCGGGAGTGCGGGGAGCGGCGGAGGAGGATCAGGCAAGCCGGGATCTTTGACCATTTGAACCGTGACATTGATGGTTCCCTTGATAGGAGGGAGACCGGCCATTTCAGGGCCTCGGTCACTTGCATCCGTTGGATGCGGGCAGTCAGAACCTTGAAATCGATAGGCTCCGGTTTCGGGGCGAATTCGGAGGGCGTCCCGTCAGAAATTAGCACCGGAATCTCCACATCCCATTCCGGCGTGGTTTTTTCTTGGCCATGGATTGGCAGCAATCCGCCCAACAGGGCGGCGGAAACAGGCAGGATTCTCATGATCTCGATCATTTTGTAGATTTGAGATACGGTGTCGATACCTGAATAAAGACTTGAGCCTGACAAATGAATTTTACCGGGAATCATTGTTAGAATCGCGATCACGCTAGCCTGTTCATCATAGGCAACAAGGCAAAAATTGCTCCATATTTTGCGTTTCAGAATGGCGCGATGCCTTCCTCGTCCGGCTTATCGACACCCGATGGAGTTCCATCGGGCGATCCGGACTTGGACGTCCTTTTGTGGATAATTTCAATCCTTCGTGAGGCCCGTCGTCAACAGGGGTTCACGTTGCGGGATCTGACGGGGAAAATGGGAATCAGTTACGCGCATCTTTCAAGGGCAGAGCGTGGTTTGTCTCAGCCAGGACTTGTGGTGCTGTTACGATGGTGTCGGGCTTTAGACCTCCAATTTGGCGACGTCTGGCGGCAAGCTGCGGGAGAGTCCAAGTCGGGGTGATCGGTTAGTTGCGCTGCTTACAAGACCGAGAATCTGTGTTTGAAGTCTCCTCTGAAAACGTTTTCACGCTCGACCATTCTGATTGGTCGCAAGCCGATAGCCTCGAAAAAATCAATTCGACCGTCTGAAAAATCCCCTTTAACCTCGGGCCCAGTGCCATCCAGTGATCCAAGTGCCCTGACAATCCATTCCCCGGAAGCGATGACGCTCCGCTGGTGGCTGCGTGCCCCGTGGGATTATCTGATGATGGCGCTGGGCCTTCTTTACTGGGGAGTTTTCGGCGGTTTGCTGACATTGGTTGGCGGCCCCTTGCACTTGCTGTTGCCCAAGCGGGCGGGCGAACGGCTCGGGCGTTTTTTCCTGCATCAGTTGTTCCGCAAGTTCGTCATCTATTTGCGGCTTTCGGACCTAGTGCGGGCGGATCTAACCGCCCTCGACGCGCTTGGAGACCTCAAGCATTCGTTCATCGCCGCGCCCAATCACACCTCGCTGTGGGACGTGGTGTTTATCATCGCGCGGCTTCCATCCGCCGTTTGCGTGATGAAACAGCAAATTCTCATGAACCCGCTGCTCGGCGGCGGTGCCCGGCTGGCCGGCTACATCGCCAATGACGGGATGACCCGCATGATCCGGGATGCTTGCCGATCGCTAGCCGAAGGTGGCCAGCTCCTGCTGTTCCCCGAAGGCACGCGGACCCGGCCCGCCGCCCGCTGGATCAATCCGCTCAAAGGCGGCTGCGCGATCATCGCCACCCGTGCGCAGGTGCCCGTCTATCCAATTTTCATCCGCAGTAACACCCGCTTCCTGCAAAAAGGCTGGCCACTCTGGCGGCGTCCGGTTTTCCCCATCACCATCCGCTTCGATCTCGGCGAGCCGTTGCTGCCACTACCCGGCGAGTCCTCGCAATCCTTCACCGCCCGCCTCGCCACGGTGTATGACCAGGAACTCTCGAAACCGGATCCGCTCCGGCGGCAAATCGACACGCTCGCAGATTAAGCGTCCGCCGACGCTTGCCCCAATCGATTTTGGCCACTAAAGCTACGGGCACATGGCCGATGTGCGACCGCTTATCCTGATTCCCAGCTACAACACCGGGCCGATCCTCCTGGAAACGGTAACCGCCGCCTTGGCTCTCAACACTCCGGTCTGGGTGATCATCGACGGCTCGACTGACGGCTCGCCGGAATCCATCCGCCATCTGCCGTCTGCGGAAAGCCGGTTGTTCAGGATCGTGGTTCTCGCGGTCAATTCTGGCAAAGGCGCGGCGGTTCTCCACGGCTTGCGGGAAGCGATCCAAGCCGGTTTCACCCACGTCCTGACCCTGGATGCGGATGGCCAGCATCCGGCGGGTAACGTCTTGGATTTTTTCAAACTGTCCGCCGCCCACCCGCAAGCGGCGGTTTTCGGCTGCCCGATTTTCGACGCATCCGCCCCGGCACTGCGGGTCAACGGCCGGAAAATCTCCAACTTCTGGGCGAACTTGGAAACCCTTGGCTGGGGGATTGGCGATTCGCTCTTTGGAATGCGGCTGTATCCGGCAGGCGATCTTCTCGAAGCACTGGAATCCACGCCCTTCGCCCGGCGCTTCGATTTCGACCCCGAAGTCGCCGTCCGCCTCGCCTGGCGCGGGGTGCCGATCATCAATCTGCCGACACCCGTCCGCTACCCGAGCAAGGAAGAAGGCGGCATTTCCCAATTCCGCTATTTGAGGGACAACACGCTGCTGTCGTGGATGCACATCCGCCTGTTCTGCGGATTTCTTTCCCGCCTGCCACGGCTCGTCGCCCGCGGCCCGAACCCGCTCGACCACCTCAGTCGCCCTTCCCATGACTGACACATCCATTCGTAAAATCGCCGCGATGTTCCCCGGGCGTTGGGATCGGAATTACGTGGCCGCCAAGCTGCGGACCGATCCGCTCTACACCACTCTCGCGGAAAACCTCCGGGGTTCGGACTTGCCCTTGTTAGACCTCGGCTGCGGACTTGGACTGCTGGCCTTCTTCCTCAGGGCGGAGGGCATCAACGTGCCGATCCTGGGCCTCGACTACGACTCGCGGAAAATCGCTGCGGCGCGGCGGGCGAGCCTCTCGCCCCAAGGCGCGGATCTTTCCTTTTCCCACCACGACGCCCGCTGCGGCCTGCCCGCGCACCACGGCAACGTCAGCATTCTCGACATCCTCCAGTTCTTCACCCCGGGCGAACAGGAAACCCTCCTCAAGCTCGCCGCCTCCCGCGTCGCGCCCGGCGGAAGGCTCATCATCCGCTCCGGTTTGCGCGATGCTTCGTGGCGTTTCAAGGCCACCGTGCTCGGCGATTGGCTGGCCAAAGCAACCTTCTGGATGAAAGCCGCACCCAGCCACTATCCGACCGCGGACGATTTGCAGAAAATCCTCTCACCTTTCGGCACCGTGGAAATCTCAACGCTGTGGGGCGGCACGCCTTTCAACAGTCATCTGATCATCCTCCGACGCGCCACGCTTCCCGTGCGTTCCTGAAATCCAGCACCTTCTCCCGGCCGGCGCTTTCCATCGACCCGCCCTCGTGGATGCACCCCTTGGGCCAACCTCCCGCCATTGATTCACTCTCCCAAGCCCTTGGCATAGACCTCGTTTTCCGTGAAAACAATGATCATCGGGCGGCAGCAAATTTCACAATCGTAGTCCACTTCCGTCGGCATCTCATCCGGGTGCGGAATGGCGACTTCAAAGACTTCAAAGCAGGTCGGGCAAGTGACTTCAGCGAGTTCCATGATGCCTATGTAGCGGCGATCACCGGTCGCCGCGAATGAAAATTTGCCCCCGCCACGCCGCCACATCCCACTTGCAACCCCGCCCCGCCCTGCCATCGTCCACCCGCATGGCCGGGAAGACGCTGTTCGAAAAAATTTGTGACCGGGAAATTCCCGCAGCGATTGTCTTTGAAGATGACCGCTGCGTGGCGTTCCGCGATATTTCGCCGCAGGCTCCGTTGCATATCCTGATCATCCCGCGCAAGGCGGTTGCGCGGGTGGGGCTGGCGACTGAGGATGACGAGGGCTTGCTCGGCCACCTGTTGCTCACCGCCGCCATGGTCGCGCGGAGCGAGGGCATCGCGGACAGCGGCTACCGGCTGGTGATCAACAACGGTCCCGATGGCGGCGAGGCGGTGCCGCACCTGCACATCCATTTGTTAGGCGGGCGGCGGTTGCAATGGCCACCCGGTTAGACCTCCCTTCATGAAATTGAAAATCACCCGGTTCTTCGCCGCCTTGGTACTTGCCGGTCCTTCGTGTTCCGCGAGTCTGCCCGCCCCTCCCCCGCGCGATCAACGGGTGGTGCTGGTGCATGGCTTCATGGAAACCGGCTCGACCTTCAAGATGCTCCGGGAGCGGCTCGAAAAGCGTGGCGTCGAGGTGTACGTGCCGCGCTTGATCCACAACGACGCCCGTGGTGGCTTGGAAAACCTCGCCGTCCATCTCAAGCAGGACATCGATGCGAAATTCGGGCCGACGCAGCCGATCAGCATTGTCGCCTTCAGCATGGGCGGGCTGGTCAGCCGCCACTATTTGCAAAACCTCGGCGGCGCGGCGCGTTGCGAAAACCTCATCACCATTTCCTCGCCCCACCACGGCACCAACGCCGCCTGGCTCTATCCGACGCTGGGAGCCGAGGAAATGCGGCCCGGCAGCCGGTTTTTAGCGGACATTCACCGCACCCAGGACCGCCTTGAAAAAATCCCGGTCACGTCATATCGCACGCCGATGGATCTGGTGATCCTGCCGCCGACCAGTTCGGTCTGGGACCGGGCGGAAAACCTCGCGTATCCCGTCATCCTGCATCCGCTGATGCTCACTTCGAACCGCGTCCTAACGGACATCGAGCGGCGTTTGGTGAAGTGAACTTTCCAAACTGAAAATACCCCGGCCACCGGTCAAGCGGCGGGCGGGGCAGGTTCAATCGGCCAATGGCTTGATCAAGCGTCCGGGTTGATTTTCCCGAGCACTTCGAGGCGCACGGTCGCGACACCGCGCTGGAGAAACCCGAGTCGTTCGGCGGCACCGATGGTTAGGTCGATGATGCGGCCTTTCACATAGGGACCGCGATCGGTGATGGTCACCACCTCGGACTTGCCGTTGGCCTCGTTGATCACCCGCACCAGGGTTCCCATGGGCAGGGTCTTGTGGGCGGCGGTGGCAGCTCCGTTGGACAGGCGTTGGCCGCTTGCCGTCCGGGTGCCGGAGTTGGTCCCGATCGAATACCACGAGGCATTGCCGTGCTGGACGGACTTCACCGCGAATTGGGGATCGGTTGGATGTTTGGTGTTGGCATTCCCGGTTGACGCGCAACTGGGAATAAGGATGACGCCGGCGATTGCCAGGGCCACGGATTTTAGGTTCCGGGTCATGTTCATCGTGTTGAGTCCCCTTTGGGGCGGCCCCCGCATAAAGTTCTCGTAATGAGGATGCAAGACAAAACAGCCTTGCCCAAAACGGCCCGCATTCCTTGCCCTGACAAAGAATTTCAGGAAGTGTTGCGGCAACCTTTAGTAATTTTCTAGGCGTTTTGGGACGATTGTTGATAACGATGATGAAGTGCTTGAACAAGGAATACCGTCGAGTCGGAAGCGCTACACTGGGGCGGATCTGGATTTTCTCGCCGCCGTGCTGGTGCCGTGGTTCTGGAAAATTGAGATTCACGCCCGGATTGAATCGGCACTTCCACGGACGAGGTCAATTCACGCGAGTTCGCAAGCGAGGCGGATCGCCGCGATCATGGAGGACGGGCTGGCCAGGTTTTTCCCGGCGATGGCAAACGCCGTGCCGTGGTCGGGACTGGTCCGCGGCTTCGGCAAGCCGAGCGTCACGTTTACTGCGGTGTCGAAATCCAACAGCTTGAGCGGGATCAAGCCTTGGTCATGATACATCGCCACCACTGCGTCGAAGTGACCTCGGGCGGCATCGCGGAAGATCGCGTCGGGCACGGCGGGACCGGTGAAAATGCCGACGGCCGCCTCGTTCAGGCGAGCGATCGCCGGTCGGATGATCTGGATTTCCTCATCGCCGAAAGCGCCGTTTTCACCGGCATGGGGGTTGAGTCCCGCCACCGCGATGCGCGGATCACGGATCCCGCGCCGCCGCAGGAAGGCGGCTGTGAGCAGGCCGATCCGGACGATGCGCTCCACGGTTAATAGCCCGGGCACCATCGCCAGCGGCTCGTGGATCGTCGCGAGTCCCACGCTCAGGGTGGCACCAGTTAGCAGCATGCCGTAATCCGAGACGCCGAAGGCGGCGGCGAAATACTCGGTTTGGCCGGGGAAGGAGAAGCCGAGTGCTTGCAAGCCTTCCTTCGAAACCGGCCCGGTGACGACGCCATCGGCGCTGCCGTCTTGCAGTTGACGGACGGCTTCATCCAGCGCGGCGAGCGCGGCGGCGGCGGATCGGGCATCGGGTTTGCCGGGCGTGCCAGCGCGGCGGTCGCCCAGCACTTCGATTTCGAATCCTGCGGGAAGCACTGCGGCGGCCAGCGCGAGGTCGATCACCTCCGGACCGATGCCGGCGGGATCTCCCAGAGTGATGACGATGCGCGGCATGGCGGGATCTTCGGGTGGCCGGTCCGACCTGCCAAGCGGAGAAACCGGGCCTATCCATTTTAATCGGACGATTTTCGTTCCGTGCTTGCGGGCGGTGTGCGGGCGTTCCTAGAGTTGCGCCCATGGCAAGTTTTCCAATGAGGATGATATTACTCGGAGCCGCGTGCGGTCTTCTCACCGAGTGCGGGACCTCATCGCTGGGATCCGGAAATCTGGGCGGCCCGAGCACCGAGGAACGGAACGCTAAAATCGCCAGCGAGCCGACCGGGGATTTCTTCTACGGCCGGCGCTACCACGTCGAGAAAACCCGCTTCTGGGGCTACGTCCGGCAGCCCCGGCAATCGTGGAGCCGGGCGAAACTCGTCATCATCCGTGAAGACAAGAAGCACAGCCCCGACCGGCTTCCCGAGAATGGCCCTCCGGGCCTGCGCTTCGCCTTCGACAACAACACCGAATACCGCCTCCACGGTTACTACACCGGGCAACAGGCCTACGAGCCGAATAGCAATCAGTTCCTCCCCGAGTTCATGCTGACCGGCTACGAAGCGTTGGATCGTCAACCCGGATGGCTGTTCCGCCCGGACGACCGTTATGATCCCAACCGCATCACGATGGTGCCGCGCTGAATCCTGGTTTTGAACCCATCCCTCATGAACTCCGATGGCATCAAGCGATCCGTGCGGGCCAATCGTCATGATCGGACTGCTGGCGACGCCCCGAGCATGGGACGCGTGGCACGGATGCCCGGCACCGGATTGCCGAAAGGATCCCGCCGCAAGCGGAGAAAAAACAAGGGCAGCCGCGGCAGCCGGATTCGCCGGATTCGCCAACGGATCATCAAGACATGGTCGGTTTTTCTCTCCGCAACGGTGCTGGTGCTCCTGGGGCTCGCCGTTTGGTTGTGGCTCATTCCCCAGATGGATTCCCGCGGGGGAATCGCCGGGCAGCTTCCGGCGGAGACCGTGGATCTGGCCCGGGTTGCCTCGAAATTTCCCTCACCATCGGGAGCTGAGGCGCTTGCCAAGGTGAAGCACGGACTCGCCATCCGCGATCCGGGAAAGGTCGCGGAGTATTTCCGTCAGGGGACCGCAGACCCGCAAGAAATCGTGGAATTCCTCCAAGGCTTGGAGTCCAAGGACGGCGCGATCGACCAATACGAATGGCTCAGCAGCATGGACGCCAACGGCCTTTCGATCGATGGCGTGCTCGTCACATTCAAGGGCCAGGACAAACTGCGGAACCGGGTGGCACTGCTCACCCCAGACGAGACGGGAAAATGGAAAATCGACTTCGAGGCTTTTGCCCGCACAGTGAAACCCTCGTGGACCGAGTTTTTGGAACAGCAGGCGGAAGTCGCCCAAGTGCGGGTCTATGCCGTCAAGGACAACTACTACAACGGTCCGTTCATCGACGACCAACAGTGGATCTGTTATGGCGTCGCGTCCCCCGACACGGATCAAACCTTGCTGGGCTATTGCAAAACCGGTTCGCCCCAAGCGGCTGCCATGGCCCGGGTCTTTGCGGAGGAAAACGAGATGACCCGGATGACCTTGGAACTCCGGCGGGTCGCCGGCGCGGAACCCCGCCAATTTGAGATTTCAAAGGTCATCGCCGTGGACTGGGTGGTGAGCGCCGTACCGTTTGACGAAGGCTTCAAATGATTCCGTGCGCGACCCATTCTCCGTGCTTGCGGGAGCATCGGGAAATTCCCTAGTCTCCCGGCCATGGCAACCCATGGAGGAACCAATAGGATCTTGGCGCGGATGACCGCCACGATCCAAGCCACCTCGCCATAGACTCCGCCGCACCTCGAATTTGCCAGTTCTTAACCCATTATGAAAACCCGAGATATCCAGCAAGGAATCACCTCTCGCCACAGTCGCGCGGGTGGGGACGCCCCCAATCTCGGTCGCGTCGCCCGCTTGCGCGGTCCCGAAATGCCTAACGGCAAACATCGGGGCTACAGGCGGGGAAGCCGCGGCAATCCGGCCCGCAAGCGAGCGCTCGTGATCTGGTCAGCGGTGCTCAGCGTGGTCACCTTGACCGTGATCGGATTGGCCGTTTCATTCTGGTTGCTGCCCTACCTTTCCCACAGACCTGCGGGTGACGCCGCAGCCCTTGTGAACTACGACGCCCACGTGAGGGTGGCGTCCAAGTTTCCTTCGCCAAGCCGCGAGCATGCCTTGGAGATGGTCAAACGGGCGATCGCCAACCGTGATCCGGATCTATTGGAATCGCTGTTCCGCATCGGCACGACAAGCCGGGCTGAGATCCTGGCTTTCCTCAACGCTGCGGAGCAACGCGATGGTATCGTCGATCGCTATGAGTGGCTGAGCAGCATGGATGTGGAAGGCCTCCTGATGGACGGCGTGCTGGTGGTTTACAAGGGCAAGGAAAAGCCCGTCGAGCGCCTGGCATTTCTAACACCCGATGCGGCGGGCAACTGGAAGCTGGACTTCGACGCCTTCGCCCGCACGGTCACGCCATCCTGGCAGAACCTGTTGGAAAAAGGCGCGGACCAGGCGCTGGTGCGGGTTTTCGTCGGGAACGATGTTTACTACAACGGCCCGTTCAGCGATGACAAGCAATGGGTCTGTTACGGGCTGGCCTCGCCCGATATGGACAAGCTCCTGCGCGGCTATTGCCGGGTGGATTCGGCCGTGGCCGCCGCCATAGGAAAATTGTTTTCCGACGGTCGGAAACTCAGCCGGGCGACCTTGGAAATCCGCCGGGTGAAAGAGGGCGAACCCCTTCAATTTGAAATCGTCCGCGTGGTCGCGGAAGATTGGGTCGTGGCCGGGCCGCCCCCTGACAAAAACTGAGCGAATTCCCCCGTCGATCCAGAGGGTGGCTCTCAGCGGTAATAGCGTGGCCCGTAGTAGCGTGGCCCATAATACCCGTAGGGCGAGGGCCGGTAATAGCCCGGGCCATAGCAACCATTGTGGGATTCATGGTTGTTCCCGATCGCGTAACCGAGAAGCCCGGCAGCCGCGACTCCGGCGACCACCAAACCCGGATCGACTCCGACATAGTGGGGCTGCGGCGGAGGAGCTGGCTCTGGTGGCACGGAATAACCCTTCGCGTCCTGATGGTAGGCCGCCGGACCATAATAGTCGGACGTGTATGGATAGCATCCGACGCTGGACGCCACGCAGGCTGCCAACAGCGCCGCCGTGATCAATCGGGGAGAATGTGTTTTCATACGCCTATAGACCGTGATGTCGCGGGATTTATCAACCGCTTTTTCGAATCGGTTGCGTGTTTTCAAAGACACGGCGCGACTTCAATCTCCCGAAAACGCAAATTTAGCCGCCAGCCCCGAAATCGTCATATTGTCGGCGATCACGTCGTGTGGGATCAGAAGATACTTCCATGGCTTGCCGTTGTGTTCAGCGGCGTAGTTGCTGGCGTTCTTGCACCACTTCTCGGCGACTTCCTTTTTGGTTGAGCACCTGCCAGACTTCCTCCTCCGGCAGGTAACCGAGGAAATGTTTCACCGTTTGTGTGGCGAGGTCGTAGAGCAGATTCGCGTTACTGTCGTAGGCCACATCATCGAAGTCCACCAAACCGCCCACCACGTAGTCTTCCATGCGAGCTTCACGGAATCCCGCATTGCTGACGGTAACAGACTCTCCCTTGCCGGTGTGGAGGTTGTGAACCCAAAGGTCCTTCGAAGGCACCGGATAGTTCAGCGTTCCGAGTTCCAGCGTGAACGGCTCGAACCACGTCTTCACCTCACCCTTGGGAACCACAAGAATCCGCGGGATGGGAATCATTTCCCGCACCATGAGATTCGTAGTCTGGCTCACAATCGCGGCAATATCGGGCGTCTCCACGATGCCTTCGATCTCCATCTGCTGCGGTTTGTAGAGTGCGATCACATCCTGAACGATGGAACTCTGATTCTCAGACCAATTCAGCGCCTCCATCGTTGGAACCTGCTTTGGCTTGGCTTCCAGCATCTTGATCACGTTGTAGGCGATCTGCGCCACGCGCTGCTCTTCCGGCTTGAGGAATACAGGCACCGTATCTTTCCCGGCGTCCTGGGTGCTGGACGTCTGCTGTTCCGGCTGAAAACCCAGCTTCGCCTTCAGGTTGGATTCCGAAACCACCGTAGCCGTCGTCTGCTCGACATCTTCTTCCGCACCAGTCTTGCTGCTGTCAACTTGGATGACCTTGGTTTTGTAGCGTCCGGCGAAAAATCCATCGGACTGGATGTGATCTAGCAACTGCTTCGCGTGAGTGATGTCGCGTGCGATGATGAGCACGAAGGGCTTCACGATGTTCACGTCAGCCTCACGGGCGTAGGTTTCCAGCAGCACCTTCGTCTGTTCATGCATCCGCACGCCGTCCTGAAGCTTCAGCTCCTCGAGTGCTTCCGGCGTCATGCCTTTCGGGTTGAAATCCTGACGCGTCACGACTGCGGGTTGTTTGACAAAACCGTCATCCATCGTTTTGCCGAAGTGTGCGCGAAACGGCTTTA
>JANMJJ010000100.1:0-8552 GCA_031371325.1 Akkermansiaceae bacterium
GAGCGTGGCCGGCTGGGCGAGGAAGAGGCCGGGAAGACGATGACGGCATAGAGCATGCCCGCGATCAAGCCGCCGGCGTGGGCCGCGTTGTCGATGTATTTGTAGCCGAATAGCCCGATCACGGCGGTCAGTGCCACCCCCGCGAGGAGGCGGCGGCGGGCGCGGCGCGGGACCAGCCGTTTGTGCAGCGTTTCGAAAACTAACAAGAACCCCAGCCAACCCATCAGGCCGCCGGACGCACCCACCGTCGGCGCCGCGATAAAACGCGCCGACATCTCGCCGCCGACGCTGGCCGCGAACAGGAAAACCAGCGGCACATGAGGCCACCGCGCGAAGACTTCCACGCGTTTGCCGAGATAGGCGAGCGCCGCCGCGTTCATCAGGAAGTGGACCACGTTGCCATGGAGCAGCGGCGCGGTGAACAGCCGCCACCACTCGCCCTGCGCGTAACGGTCCTTCATCAGGCCGGCCTCGGCGGTGCCATCCCAGTTGTGAAACAGCGCCATCACCGATCCCCAACCCGCCGTTTTCACATGGCAAAAAATCTGGGCCAAGGCGACCAGCGCAAGCAGGCCGAGCAGGGCTTTAGTGAGCGGGGCTTGTTGGCGCTCCAGCCACGTTTCGAAGCGGATCGCGGGCGCGGCTTCGGCGATTCCGTCTTCCGTCCAAAGTCCCAATTGCGCCCGACGCTTGCGCGCCTGATACCACGGGATGAACGCGAAAACCACGAACATCAACAGCGCCAGACCGGACTGCGTGGAGCCGAGCATCGCCCGCGTGGCCAATTTCAGGCGCAGGAACCCATCGAGCGACGTCCCGGATTTTGCCGCCAGTTGACCTGCTAGAACGAAGCCGCTATAGAATGCCCAGCCGCTGCAGCCGACCAGCGCCGCGCCGAACCAGCGCAGCTTGTATGTCGCATCCTCAAGATCATCCCGGGTCCAGCGTGCGCGGGCCGTCCGCAAGGCATCGCCCATGCCAGCGAGTTCTTCAGGCGGGACCATCCGCAGGTGGCCGGGAGTCCAGACCAAGGTCACACTGCCATCCCGGTCGTCGCGGATCGCCGCAGCCAACCATTCCAACGAATCACCCGCATGGGATTTTCCCTTAGCGTCGATCCAACCCCATCCCGGCGGGGCTTCAGGAAATGCGTCCTCGCGCGCCCAAACCGGGGCATCGGGGATTTCCGGGTTCGGTTCGTTCACGCTGGGAGAGCGTCAAGGCTCCTTCGGCTTGTTTTCCGGAGTGGATTCGACCGGAGCCGGGGTGGCTGGCGGAGCGGTTTCGGTGGCAGGCACGGGAGCTGGGGGCGTTTCCTTGGGTGCATCCGCAGGCACATCCGCCGGTGTCGGAGTCTCGACCGGGGCGGGTGTTTCAATGGGAAGTTCTTCGCTCAGCGATTTCGGAGTGACTTCGACGGCGGGCTTTTCGGTCTTGGCTTTCTCCACCTTAGCGGCGGTATCGGCGCGGGTCACCATAGTGATGGTCTTGTTCTTTTGGCCGATCATCACCGCGAGCACCAAGCTCAGGATGAAAAACAACGAGCCGAGATACACGGTGCCTTTTTGCAGGACATTGGTGGTCCGGGCACCGAACATCTGGTCGGTCACGCCACCGCCGAACGCCGCGCCCAAGCCCTCTTGTTTCGGACGCTGCATCAGGATGAGCAAAGTCATCAGGAAACACACGATTACGAAAATCACCAAGGTAAGGTTGATGCTAATATTGAGCCAGTTGATCACAGCAAAAGTCATGGGCGCGGGACTATGGGTGGCACTTCCGACCTTGTAAAGAGGCGAGTTCCCGGAAAATTCGTGGCCCAAATCCGGCCTGAAATCGAGCGTCGGCGGATATTGGTGGCCAAACATCGGGCTTGCCCGTATGCGTTGCCGCAGGTTTTCCGCCGCATGAACTTCCCCCGATTTTTCGCCTGCCTGCTGCTTTTCGCGGGTTCCCTGCCGCTGGTTCACGCGCACCAAGTGCCGTCCGTGGAGCTGGAATTCCTGAAGCTCGATGGCATGTGGCGGCTGGACGGGGAAATGGACATCGCCTACATGCTGCCAGAAACCCGCAACATCCCAGGCGGTCCGCCACTGAGCCGCGAGGCCGTGACGAAGTCCTCGCCGGACGAACTGGCGCGCATCCGCAAGGAAACTGAAGCGACTTTGCGCAAACTCATCCGGATCACCTTCGCCGACAAGGCGGTGGCGTGGCGCGTCGAGTTTCCAGATTTCAAAAAGGACCCCTTTGCCCTGCCGCCGGAAGCCGGGGACATCGCGTTGCTCACCACCCGCATCGTGATCGACGCCATCCCCGGGGCCGGCGAACTCCGTGCGTATTGGTCCGGCGAGCAGGAAACGGAACTCATCATTCTAACCGAGGAAGGCGAGGATGCGAACGTCGTCAGCACCCTGCCCGGTGGCAGCCTCATGCTGTGGAAACAAACCGGCGCGGGGAAGTCCGCGCCCGTCGAGCAACCGGTCACCGGCGGCTGGGTGCAGCTCGGCTTCCACCACGTCCTGCCCGAGGGGCGCGATCACATGCTCTTCATCCTCGGGCTATTTTTGTTAGTCCCGAAGTGGAAGCCGCTGATGGGCCAGTCGCTGCTCTTCACGCTCGCCCACTCGATCACGCTGGCACTGGCGGTTTTCGCGGTGGTCCATATTCCCGGAAAATGGTGGGGCATCACCAAGCCGGTGGAAGTCCTCATCGCGGTCAGCATCGCCTGGATCGGCATTGAAAACCTGCTCACCCGCAAGCTCGGCAAGCAACGGCTGGTCCTGATCTTTTGCTTCGGTCTCATCCATGGCCTCGGCTTCGCGAGTTCCATCGGCGACAAGATGAACGGCGTTCCCCGCTCGCAGCTCACCGGGCCTTTGTTAGGATTCAACGTCGGCGTCGAGCTGGCCCAGATCAGCGTGCTGGCCGCCGCGTTCCTGATTCTTTGGCCGCTGCGCAAATGGACGCGGCAAGTGCAGACGATTGGCTCCGCGTTCGTCGCGCTCGCCGGCCTAAGTTGGGCGATCCAGCGGGTGTTTTTTCCCGGCTCGCCGCTGTTCTGAGGCCGCGCTGGCGGGATCTTAAGGAGGCACCACACTCCTGTGGTGCTGGAGAATGTGCGACCGATGAAAAGCGCGAAGCTCTTCCCAATGATGTTCCATTCGCACCCCGCCACAAGTGTGTGGTGGCTCCAAGTTACGAGAAACGGCTTGACCGCGTAATGATGGGGGAGGTATCCCCCCGGCGATGTCGAAGTGGGCGCTACGCGCAAGCCAATACCTTCTGATCGCGACTTGGTTAGTCTCGATGGGCGGACACTTGGCGCTGCTTCAGACGTTTGCCTGGGGCAACATGCTGGTGGATTTTTCCAGCAAGGGTTCCCTATCGGAAGCGATGGACAAGACCTTCGACGGCGAGCATCCGTGCCCGCTGTGCAAGGCGGTGAAGAAATCGAAGAGCGAGGAGGACAAGAAGCCCCTGCTCAAATCCGAGATAAAAATGGAGGTGGCCCTGCCGGTTCCGGTGAAGGTGCCATTCCCGCAGAGCACGGAGGTCGTGTTCAGCGTGACGGAATATTCCGGGACTTATGCCGAGGTCTATCTCGCGGTGCCGATGCAGCCGCCGCGAGCCGTTTAATGCCTGTGCCACCTTGTGCCCTGATTTCCATCCCGGATGCGCTCCGGTGACGGATCATGGAGCGACTGCATGACAGCAAGCTCATGAGGATTCGTGTGACCTGTCAGCAGGTTGCCGCTTCATCGTCCGGTTGATCCACAAGGTTGTTTCACAGGCTAACGGAACCATTGGAGCGCGGAATTCATTCCGCCTGCTCTCCGCGTGACCCGACTTGCCATCCGGCGGTTACCTGCCCACCCGCGTCCTCCTGATGCCGGTGACCGGGTGTGCCGTGATGAGAAGTCATCTTCTATCAGCCTGCATTTATTTTGAAAAATCATCCTCATCCTCCAATTCATTCTCACAAGGGCTTCACCTTGGTCGAGCTGCTCGTCGTCATCACCATTCTCGCCGTGCTGGCGGGGGTGCTTGGATCGTTAGGCAAGGGCATGATCGCCCGCAGCCGCGCGGTCAACTGCAGCCAGAACCTCCGCCAGATCGGCCTGGCGGCGATGATGTATGCCAGCGAAAACAACATGACGTTGCCAGTCACCAGCCACCAGCGGTCGAAAGGCGGCAAGTCGTGGACGTTGAGCTTGCAGCCCTATGCCTCGGGCACCATCACCTTCAAGTGCTACGAGGATTCTAACATCGCCCGCGGCTATACCTATGCGATCAACGATTTCCTCACGCCGAATCCATCCGGCGCGCCGGATCTCAACTTCTCGATCCTCGCCAAGATCGACCGTCCGCAAGCGACCTTGATGTTCGCCGAGGCCTCGCCGTCCTACACCAACTCCGACCATTTCCATTTCAGCGATTACTACGGCGGTCAGGTCCCGCCCGCGGTCTTTGAATCCCAGGTCGCCGTCAAGGCGCATGGCGAAAAGGCAAACTATCTCTTCGCCGACGGCCACGTTGAAGCCTTGTCCTGGTCGGAAGTCAAAGCCCGGCTTGGTGCAAACGGGTCGTGCTTTGTCGATCCCTCGTCCCGCTAACCAATCATCCGTTCGAAACCAATTCCATGAACCGCCAAATCCATATCTCCATCATTTTCGCCGCAGCCACCTTGTCCGCCAGTGCCCACGATCATTTCGCCGCCGGTATTGTCGATGCCATCGCCAACGGCTTGCCGGATGCCGGCGAGCCGCTGCGCATGACCGGCCCGGCTCTAACCAACCGGGTTTTCCACCTGCTCGCGCGGCCGGTGGGACAAACCTACGGTGGGTATTACATGCTCAACGAGAATGCCCGCACCTTGTTCCCGTTGGATTCGTTTTCATTCACCGCCCTGTCCGACGGCCAGGCCGAAAGCGGGGACGTCAACTTCGCGCATACCGGCTCGGACATCTGGATGGAAATCACCGCCGTGGCCGGTCCGGCGGGCGCCAACTTCGGGTACTGGGATGTTGGACAAGCGTCCGCCAGCGAAACCCCGACGGTTACCTTCCCGACTAACAAGCCGACCGGGAACTTTGCTTTTGAAATCAGCGAGCCGCTTCCTTGGCTTCTCCCGGAAGAACAGGATCCCTACGGTCACATCCACGGGCGGGCGTGGACCGCCGACAAGCCGGGAGATTATTTCGTGAGCTATCGGTTGGTGGATCGCAGCACCACCGGGCCTGGCGGCGGCCCATGGCATGCGCCCAGCCAGACTTACGTGTTTCATTACCAGTCCGGCCCGGCTTTCCAGCCTTCCGTCACTCTGGCTGGCAGCGGCTGCGTCCTCACGTGGCCCAGCCAAATGGGCATCTGGGAGCCCTATCAGAGCGGCGTCGTCTTCCAGGTCCTCCGCAGCACGAATCCCGCCAGTGGCAATTGGACTCCGATCGGCTCGGTGACCGGCACCACGGCAGCCACCGCGACGTTCACCGATTCCACGCGTCCGGCTGGCAAGGCTTTCTATCGACTCTCCTTCGGCTGGTCGACCCGTTGAACCGGCAATTCGTCTCCCCCAAAACACAACACATAAAAATGAAAACCAAAACACACGGCATGAAACTGATGACAAACGCAGCCATCGCGGCCTGCTCGATTCTGATAGCGCGGACTACCTCGGCCCACACCACCTACAGCGGCACCGTGCGCGATCTCGGTCCGGTCAACGGATCGGTTAGCGGTGCCATCAGCGGCACCACGCTCGACTCGCCCTATTTCAAATCGATCAACACCCAGACCGTCACCGGCAACTTCGGCTGGGCGGCGGGCACGGAAGAGGCTCTTGGAAACGCGCATGACATCAAGGCCTACCGCTTTTCCCTCGCGGAAACCGGCTATGTGACCATCAACGTCGCGGGTGTTAGCGGTGGCACGGGCGTTGCCGCTTTTTCCCCGGCATTCTCGATCTACTCGGGGCTATTCCACACCGGATCCAAGGCCGACTATGACACCGCCACGGTGACCACGGACTATCTCGCCACCCTTGGCGGCACCCAACCCAAGCGCGGCGCCTTCGATGCCCTGAACGATTGGAAAATGGGCAACGATCCGATTTATAACACCTCCGGTGTTCCGGCAAGCGGTGTCCTAACTCCCGGCAGCCTCAGCGCGCTCACCTATTTCGGCAACGCGGCCGACGGCACCTCCGCCAACTATGGCAGCGCCAGCGGCATCAACGGCGACGGTGTGGCGGACGGCTTGGTGACCGGATCGTTCTGGCTTCCCGCCGGTGACTACTCGTTGATCGTCGGCGGCGCGAGCATCGCCGGCACCGATCTGGGTTCCTATCGAATCAACACCTCGCTGACCGTCGTCCCCGAAGTCTCCAGTTCGCTGCTGACCGGTCTAACCGGACTTGGCCTCGTGTTGCGCCGCCGCCGCGCGTGATCCCTTGATGATGGTTCCCCGCGCCCCGCGCCGACGGCAAAACTTAGCGCTTGACCGTCGCTCAGCCCGGGAAACAAATCCTCACGACAATGATCACAAACCTGAAACGTAGCCCGTGGGTGATTCCCTTCCTGAGCGTCTCCCTGCTGCTGTGGATCATGCCCTCCACGGCAAGCGCCCACACCGAAACCGGCACGGTGGGGGGCTTTCTCAGCGGCTTCAAACACCCTCTAACCGGACTGGACCACATCGTGGCGATGGTGGCGGTGGGACTGTGGGGCGCGTTTCTCGGCGGGCGCGCGATGTGGACCCTGCCGGTTGTTTTTCCGGTGGTGATGGCCTTCGGCGGGGCGATGGGTGTGTTGGGAATTTCGCTCCCCGGCGTGGAAACGGGCATCGCCCTATCCGGCATCATCCTAGGATTGATGGTGACCCTCGCTGCTAGACCGCCGCTGTGGGTGGCGGCGGTGATCGTCGGTTTTTTCGCGATCTTCCATGGTCACGCGCATGGCTCGGAGCTTCCGGCAGCGGCCAATCCGATGACCTTTGCCGTCGGCTTCGTGATTTCCACGGGCCTGCTCCACCTCAGCGGCATCGCCTTCGGCCTGTTGGTCAAGCGGCCGTGGGGCCGGATCGCCGTGCGCGTGGGTGGCGTGGCGATCGCGGCGGTGGGATTCGGGTTTTTATTCAAACTGATCTAACATGACCTGCCTCGCGCACATGACGGTGGAGGGCGCGGGCCAAATCGTCAATGGCGCGCTCCATCCGTGCATGACTCCCGCCCATCTGTTGATCCTGCTGGGGCTCGGACTGCTGCTAGGAATGCAGGTGCCGCTGGATTTGAAAACCCCGCTGCGGGTGTTCGCACCGGCCTCCGCCGCCGCCCTGCTTCTAACCACCAGCGGGCGGATCACCGGCGTCTATCAGCCGGTGTTGATCGGCATCGCGTTGTGCATCGCGATCCTGGTGGGGCTGGATTGGAAACTTCCGCGCGTGGTTCTCGCGGTTCTTTGCGCGGTGGCCGCCCTCGGCATCGGGCTCGACTCGGTGGTGGAATCCGGCTCGACCTTCGAGGTGACCAAGACGCTGCTAGGCACTTGGTTGAGCGTGAACGTGGCGGTCGTTTACCTCGCGATCTGTGCTTCCAACGGCGCTGACAAGAAATGGGCGAGGACCGGCATCCGGGTGGTCGGCTCGTGGATCGTCGCGATTTCCCTGCTGGTGCTGGCATTTTCCCTGCGGAAATGAAGCTTAAGAAACGTCTGGGCCAGCCAGTATCGGTTCTGTCATGGCCGACTCCTGCGAATCCAGGGCGGTCTCCGCAGTGGTGCACATCCTCGCGAAATTGTGGAGCAAGCAGTTGGGCGGTCCAGCGGGTGTTCTTCCCCGGCTCGCCGATTTTCTAACCATGGACCGCAGTGGCCGTGATGTAGGCATTCCTGCCTGCATCTTCAAGGGAAGAGCGGGCAGGAATGCCTACATCACCCGTCGCTTTCCGCGTCATTTCAGTTATCGCTTGCGCCGGGCCGGCGATTTGCGGTTTAACTGCGCCCGTCGGCAGGTCGCATGGTGACTCGTCTGGATTCCACGCCGATGTCCCGCACCCGCAACCTCAGACTCGTCTGGCAACTCACGGCAATCGTCGTGATGCTCCAGCTAGTCGTGGTGCAGGCAATGGCTTCGAGTGGAGCGTTCCACAAGCACGTCCACGATCACGCGGACGAACCCGGCCACGAGTGCGTCGTCACCCTGATGGACCAGGGGGGCTACGACGAGGTGGTCCCGGACATCGTGCCGGTGGAAATTATTTCGGAGCCGCCGGTTGTCCCGGTGCTCGCGCCGAAAGCGAGTGATGTCGAGCCGTCCCACCTGGTCGGCGGAATCCTCGCGCACGCACCTCCGCGGGGACCATAGGTACGGTCGGATCCCCAGGTTGTGTTTGTGAGCGGCTACACGGCGCCTTGGCGGCGCGTGTCGTCACGCCGCTGTTATTTTTTCGCGCCGCCGTGTCTCCACGTACCCATGAAACCAATTTACCGTTCCGTCATCCGGGCTGTTAGCCTGTTTGCGGCCACCACTCCGTTAGCCATTGCCCAGCAAGCCGCCGATCC
>JANMJJ010000107.1:0-36825 GCA_031371325.1 Akkermansiaceae bacterium
ATCCCGCGATTCCGGCAAATACTCCGCGGGAATCCCGGTGGCGGTGTTTGCCTGGAAGCCGCCGAACAGGGTGTGGCCGGCGAGCGTCAGGTGGAATTCGTCGATCACGTCGAGCTCCGCGAGTGCCCGGATCAATCTGCCTCCACCTTCGCAGTGGAGTTGATGGACGGAGTATTCGGCAGCCAGCGTGTGGAGGAATTCCGAGAGCGTCTGCCGGTGGATTGTGACTTTTGGGTTTGCTGCCCCCTCGAATTCGCCAGTGACGAGCAGATGGATGTCGCCGCCTGGATTGCGGAAAACGGGATGCTCCGGATCGAGTATTCCGCTCCGCGAAACAATGCAGCGCAATGGCTGTTTCTGCCGGTTAGGAACGGTTAGGGTCATCCGGTCGGATTCCAGGGTGCCGCGGCCGACCAGGATCGCATCGGCATTTCCCCTCAATTCCAACAGCCGGGCATGATCCTCGCGGGAAGTCCAGCCGGACGGCCGGGGCGGGGTGGAGGCAATTTTACCATCCGCCGAGATCGCCAGATTGGTGGAAATCCGCGGGCGGAGCATGGCGTCAGACCGAGATATCGACGGTTAAATCCCCGCCGAGGCATTCGATGGCGGCGGTGAGGATCTCGGTTGCCGTGTTTTCGGGAATGGAAACAACGCCGTGCGCGCGGAACATCGGATGACCGCTCATCGGCGCACTTTCGAGGCCGGTGGTGAGTTCCTCGATGTTGCCCCCGGCTTTCGCGACGGCGGCGGAGAGTTCGCGGACGATCCCCGGGCGGTCGTTGCCGACGACGTCCACGATCAGCGTGCGACGGGCGATGGTCTCCGCCACCTCCTCGCGCACGGCCAGCACCGTGAGGCCGGAGCTGCCCGGGGATTGCAACTCCGCGATCAGCGCGTCCACGGTTTCCGCCGGGCATTCGATGCGGGCGATGCCGGCGAATTGTCCGGCCAGTCGGGCCATCCGGCTTTCGAGCCAGTTGCCGCCGTGGCTTGCCACCGTATCCGCGAGCGAGCTAACGAGTCCGGGGCGGTCGTTTCCCAAGACCGTCATGATGAGATAGCAATTCATGGCTTGAAACAAGCAGAGCGCCCGCGAAATGCCAAAGACTTTCCTCCGCAAGCCACGGTTCTAGGCGATGGATTTTCTTCCCTCCGGTCTTGTGGATGGTCGAAATGGTCTTCAGGATGCGACCGATTCGAATGATTTTTCCCATGGCCTACGATCACCCGTTCCAACTTCTTTTCGAGACTCTCGGTCGCGTTCCAGCCGCCCACGCGGAAGCCGTGAACCGCCAAGCCTATGAGGTTTTATCCGATATTCTAGCGGTGCCGCTTGAGAAAACCGGCCGTTGCATTCTCCTTCGGGCACCCCGCGCCGGGCATGGCAAAACCCACTTGTTGTCCCGCATCCAGCACCAGTTGGGAGCGTCCCACGAGTTCATCCCGCTGCACGCCTCGTTCGGTTGCCGGATTGACGCGGCTTCGGTGACGGATGACACGCTGCGGCGTCTCGTCCGTCAGTTGCCCGCCTCCGGCGGGCTAACGGTTCTGGATCTGGTGACCCGCCGGCTGTTCGCCTCCGCGCTGCAACCCTTGGTCGCCTCTGGCGAGGTGCCCTGCCAGGATCGGGACGGAGCTCTCACCGCCCTGCGGGTCCGGCCCATCGAAACCTTTGATTTCCATCATCCGAACGCGGCCACCGCGCATTGGACGCGGGAGAATTTCGAAGTGCTCGGCCAGCGGCTCAGCCTCGAACTCGCGCAACGCGCCGATCTGCCGGTGAGCGAAGTCGCGTTCTGGATCGAGGCGATGTTCCGTTTCGCCGCCGCGCCCGTGGAAAATCCCAACCGTGTTAGAGCGCTGGCGGATAGTGTTCACGGTGCCACCGGAGAGGCGATGGAACGCTTGGAAGCGCTGCTCGGCCTGCTCACCTTGTTGATGCGCGTGGTGCTGGTGGCCGATGATCTCGAAGGATTTTCCACGGATGAAACCGCCGCCCTCAAGCTGGCCGCCTTCCTCGGCGGACTCCGTCAATCGGTGGAGCGCCTCGACGTCATCCTGTCGCTCAACCAGGACATCTGGGAAAACGCCTTTGTTCCCCGCCTGAGCGGCGGTCTGGTGGATCGGCTGTCGGAAGTGGTGGTGGAACTAGAACCGCTCACCGAAGTGGAAATGGCCGCTCTTCTCGATTCGCGCGTCCCCGGACTGGGCGGCCGGGTGCTTGAGCACATCGATCTCGGCGCGGCTGGCACCCACGCCCGCGGGATCATTCGTGCGGCAGGCATGGCCTGGCTCAAGGCGACCGCGATGGATTCCGCGCCGGCTGCGGAGGGCGCTCCTGAAAGCACGCCTGCTCCCGTCATGGCGCAACCCCGGCCTCAAGTGGCACCTCCGCCGCCGCCCGCGCCGGTTGCCGAGCCAAGTCCCGCGCTCGAGACTCCAGCCTTCGCCTATATTCCCGACGTCGCGAGTCCGGTGGAAGAGGCCCCTCCCGCATGGCCGTCACCCGAATTCACGCCGCCCCCGCCGCTGTCGTCGTTCGCGCGGTCGGAATGGCCGCACTCGCCGCCAGCTTCCGCACCTTTTTACCCACCGGTTGACTCGCCGTTTCAAGGGGGCACCCAAGCATTCGCTCTGGAACCTCCCGCAACGTCATTCGCTGCCACGGACTGGCAGAAAACCGCCCCCATTTTTGCCGCGCCCGAGCCGCCGGAACCTCCCGTTTCACCGCCCGCTTTCCAACCCGATTTGGATTCGCCCTTTCAAAGACCCCCGCTGGTCGAGCCTCCCGTCCAAGCCGCGTATCAGGAATTCGCCTCCTCGCCCTACGGCATGGACTCCGCCCCGGCATTCCCGTCGAACCCGCCGCCGATTTTTGCCCCGCGTGCCCAGCCGGCCGAAGTTCCGCCGCCACCCACGGCTGCGGACACCGACCGCGTCGAAAATCTCCTCCGCCAATTCCGCGAGCGCTACGGTCGCGGGAGCTTGTGAAAATTTTCACAAACCCCTTGCGAAAATGGCCGGTTTGGGCGTTTCTGTCGGCGGCAAATTAGGCATGAGCACCACCACCCAAGAAATCGAGGCCCCCGACGCAAACGCCCGCGCCGCCCGCGCCGCCGACCATTACCATTCGGAAACCGATGACCTCGTCGGCGAGCGGATGGTCCTCAACATGGGGCCGTCCCACCCGGCGACCCACGGCGTGCTGCGCCTCATTCTCGAGCTGAACGGCGAGGTGATCCATTCCGCCGACCCAGACATCGGCTTCCTCCACCGCGGCGACGAGAAGATCGCAGAAAACATGCATTACAACCAGTTCGTGCCCTACACGGACCGCTTGGACTATCTGGCCCCGCTGGCGAACAACGTCGCCTACGCCTGCGCCGTCGAGAAACTGATGGGCTGGACCCTGCCACCGCGCGGCCAAGCCCTGCGCGTGCTGTGCTGCGAACTCGCCCGGATTTCCTCCCACATGTTAGGTGTCGGCGTCTGCGCCATGGACGTCGGCGCGATGACCGTTTTCCTCTACACCTTCACCGAGCGGGAAAAAGTTTACAACCTCTGCGAGCAGCTCACCGGTGCCCGTTTCACCACCTCCTACACCCGCGTCGGCGGCCAACTCCGCGACATGCCACCGGGCTTCGAAGCCGCAGTCCGCCAGTTCCTCGACGAGTGCCTCGTCACCATCGGCGAGATCGGCAAGCTGCTCGACAAGAACAAGATTTTCATCGACCGCATGGTCGATGTCGGCGTGATCAGCCGCGAGTCCGCCATCGCCTTTGGCATGACCGGCCCGAACCTCCGTGCCTCCGGCGTCGCCCGCGATCTCCGCAAGGACAGCCCATACCTCGGCTACGAGAAATATCAGTTCGACGTGCCCATCGCCGATGAAGGCGACTGCTACGCCCGCTATCAGATCCGGATGGAGGAAATGCGCCAGTCGATCCTCATTTGCCGCCAGGTCCTCGACACCATGCCCGACGGCCCGGTGAATCTAGCGGATTCCAAGAGCATGCTGCCCGACAAGGAACGCGTGCTGATGTCGATGGAAGAACTCATCCACCATTTCATCGTCTCGACCCAAGGCGTCAACGCCCCCGCCGGTGAAGTCTATTTCGCCGCAGAAAACCCCAAGGGCGAACTCGGTTTCTATATCCATTCCAAAGGCGGCGGCGTGCCGTATCGCCTGAAAATCCGCAGCCCCTCGTTCTGCAACCTCTCCATCACCTCCAAACTCCTGCCCGGTCACATGGTGTCCGACATCCCGGCGATCCTCGGCTCGCTGGATTTCGTGATGGGCGAGTGTGACCGCTAACGTATTAGCCATTCCTATGAAAAATTTAATCATCAGCTTGATTGGGATTTTACTCACCAGCCTCGCCCCTGCGGCGGTGGAAACTTGGACTAACAAAACTGGCAAGTCCATCCAACTTGAACTCGTCAAGGTGACCGAAAAGAACGGCGAAGTCGCCGGAGAGTTCCGCACGGCCGACGGCCGCACCGCCACGATCAAAGCCTCGGACCTCGCCGAAGCGGATGCCAAGCGCCTGTCCGAAGCGAAGCCTGCGGCAGCGCCAACCGCTCCCGAAACCGCCAAGCCCAGCGTGTTCGACAAGGTGATCGACGGCGACCTCGTCAAACTCAGCGGCAAGTCGCTCAAGACCTGCCGGGACGCGACCAAACCTTCCAAATATTACCTCTTTTACTACACCGCTTCGTGGTGTGGTCCGTGTCACAAATTTACCCCGTCGCTGGTCGAGTTTTATAACCAGCACAAGCCCGGCAACAGCGAGTTCGAACTGGTGCTCATCACCAGTGATAGTGATGAAGGAGATATGGAAAAATACGCCGCGGAAATGAAAATGCCGTGGCCCCAACTCAAGCTTTCCCGCACCGAAAAGTTCAAAAAGGAATTCAAACATCCCGGCGGCGGAATTCCCAATCTCGTCCTCACCGACACCGAGGGCAAGCTCCTCAAGACCAGCTACGAAGGCGAGACCTATGTGGGACCTACGGTGGTGATGGACTACCTGGCAACCCTCCTGAAAAAGTAAGCCGGGACGCCGCGCGCCACCGATCCTAACACCTCCATGTCCCACTCGACTCTGTCCACGCTCGAAGAATCCGTCGCCTCCCACGAGACCCCTGGCAGCAAATTCTATCCGCCGTTTACCATAACTCCCGAGCTCGAATCCGAGGCGGACATGCGCATCTCCCACTATCCTGAGAGCAAGCGCGCCGCGGTTTTGCCGCTGCTCCACATCGTCCAGCACCGGTTCGGCTTCATCTCCGCGCCGGCCATCGAGTGGGTCGCTAACAAGCTCTCCATCGAGCCGATCAAGGTGCTCGAAGTCGTCACGTTCTATCCGGGTTTCCGCCAGTCCGCGCCCGGGAAATTCCACATCCGCGTCTGCCGCACCTTGTCCTGCGCGATGGGCGGCAGCTACGAACTGATGGAACGGCTGTGCGAGCTGACCGGCATCGACCGCTCCGCCAGCGATTCCCATCACCACCCGGTCACCGTCTCGCCCTGCGGGAAATTCTCCGTCGAGTTCGCCGAGTGCCTCGCCTCCTGCGGCAGCGCCCCGGTCTGCATGGTCAACGACGATTTCCACGAAGCCGTCGCCCCCGCCAAAGCCGAGGGCCTCCTCGCCAAATACGCGTCCGGAGTGTAAGGGAAAGGCATGTCATCGGTGGCTTCGGATTTTTTGGTGGCCCCCGATCTTCCGCCGCTCCGACTCTCACTGCCCGCTCCACCCACCGCCTAACGCTTTTGCCAGCGCGGCGAGGGTGATGCGCTGCTGGGCTTCAAGTTGGCTGAGGGCGAGGCGGGTGCGCAGGACGGTGCGGTCGGCATCGACGACGTCGAGGTAGCTGGTCAGGCCTTTGTCGAAGCGTTCCTGGGAGAGTTGCCGGGTGTCGCGCGAACTGGCTAGAGCGGCTTCGAGCGCGGCGCGGGAGCGGGCGAGGCCCTTGAGATCGACGAGGGCGTCCTCCACCTCGCGGAGCGCGACCAACAATGTCTGGCGGTAGGTGGCTAGGGCTTCATCGTAGCGGCTGCGGGCGGCCTGATAGTTGGCTTTGTTGGCACCGCCGTCGAGGAGCGGCGCGGCGACGCCGGCACCCAGCGAGAGCACCCGGTTTTCCCAATCGAGGAAGCGTTTCACGTCGAGCGACTCGAAGCCGGCACCTGCGGTGAGGGCGAAGTTCGGATAGAATGCGGCTTCCGCCACGCCGATGCGGGCGTTGGCGGCGCGCAGATTCTGTTCTGCGGCCCGCACGTCCGGCCGTCGGTTGAGGACTTCCGCAGGGAGTCCGGCGCGGATGGTTGGCAGCGTGCTATCAGAAGCGCGGTGGGCGACGGAGAAATCGGCGGGCCGCGTGCCGCAGAGTACGGCGAGGGCGTGTTCGGCCGCGCCACGCTGGCGTTGGACGATGGCGAGGTCGTTGTTGGCGAGTTCCACTTCGGTGCGGGCGCGGCTGGTGGAAAGTCCGTCGATCAACCCGGCGTCGGCCTTCGCCTTCTGGATGTCGAGTTCATCGTTCCTGCCCTTGAGGGTGTCGTGGAGGACCGCTTCCTGGGCATCGAGGCCGCGGAGCAGGAAATATTGGCGGGCGACTTCGGTGGCGACGCCGAGACGCTGCGAGTCTAGCAGCGCCTCGCTGGCGGCGGCTTGGGCGGACGAGGCTTCGATCTGGCGCTGGTTGCGGCCCCACAGATCGGGATCGTAGGCGAGATCGAAGGTGCTGCGGTAGCGCTGGTTTTGCAGATCGATGGAAATTCCAGGCAGGAGGTTGCCGCCGGTGGAGTCCGCCGAGCTGCGGGAAACTCCGCCCGAGCCTGATAGATCGAGCGTCGGAAAAAGTTTCGCCTGGTCCACGCCGACGAGTGCGCGGGCGGTGTCCACGCGGGCCTTGGCGGCGGACAGATCGTTGTTGGCCGTTAGGGCGCGGTCCACCAGGCGGTCCAGCTCGCGGTCGTTGAACAACCGCCACCAGTTGTCGGGCAGGTGGGTGCCGGACGTGGCTTGTCCTTCCTTCCATTTCGAGCCGCCGGACGCGCCGGGGAGTTGGAAGTCCGGGCCGAGCTTGCAGGATGCGAGGGCCAACGCGGCAGGCACGATGAGGTGGCGGGGTTTCATGACTCAGTCGAACGCGGTTGGAAGTGAGGGATTCCTAGCGTGTTGCCAGGCGAGGTCGAGATAATGCCGGGCCGCACGGTGCGGGCAAAGCGGCGGCAGCTCGTCTGCGGAAAAGAAATCCGCACCCGAGGTTTCATGGCTGGTGGCCAGTTTTCCACCGGTGATGCGGCAGAGGAAAACGAGTTTGTAAATATGCTCCGGTTGGCGCGGGTGGCCTTGCAGATCCTTGTCCCAACAGGCGATGAGTTTCACCACTTCCACGTCCATGCCGGATTCCTCGCGGACTTCCTTCACGGTGTTTTGCGAGGGGCTGACGTTGAGATCCGCCCATCCTCCGGGCAGCGTCCACTCTCCGGATGAGGCTTCCTGGACGAGAAGGATGCGGTCATGTTCATCGATCACGGCAGCGCGGACATCGACTTTCGGCGTGGCGTAGCCGAACTCCTGCGGCCATTTGAAATCCGGTGCTGCGGCGTGCAGCATCGGCAACGAGGAAAGCTCATGCAGCCGCAGGTAGCGCTCGCGGTCGTACGGCCCTTCCGTGAAACGCAAGCCGGCCTCGGCGATGGACTTGAGCTCGCGGCTCAAGGCGATCCAATCCGGCGGCGCTGTTGGGGATGGCGGGTTCATTTGGGTTCCGGTGCTTCGATGAATACATCAACCTGCTGGCCGACGTAAAGCGGCGGCTCGGTCGGGCGGACGAGAGAGTAGATGACTTGCAGCACGCGGGTATCGACGCGCTCGGTGCTGGATCCTGTTAGCGAGACCTTGGGAATGACGTAGGGCTCGACCCGGATGAATTCGAGCGGGAAGGTGACGGTGGGATCGCCTTTTAAATAGCCGTAAGCTTTTTGTCCCTCGCGGATGCGGGTGGCGTTCTGTTCGTCGATGTCGGCGCGGATCTGGAGCTTGCCGGTTTCGCCAAGGATCATGGCCGGGGTCTTGGGCGAGGTGGCGGCGTATTCGCCGGCGCGGATGTTGACCTGGATGATGGTGCCATCGCGCGGCGCGCGGACGGTTAGACGCTCGATGAGCAGCGCGATGCGCTTGAGCGAGCTGTCCGCTGCGGCGAGCTGGGCCTTGGCGGCGGCGAGCTGCGCTTGGGAAACGGCCACGTCCTGCTTGCGGTTTTCGAGGTCGTCTCGGCTAACAGCGCGACTGTCGTTCACTGCGTTGAGGCGGGCGAGCTGGGCTTCGAGCTTGGCGAGCTGGGCCTCGCTGACGGCGATTTGCGCGCGGCCAATTTCCTGCTGAGCTTGGGTGGAAAGCTGCTCGGCGCGGAGATCCCGGTCGTCGAGTTTCAAGAGCGGTTGATCCTTTTTCACCGCGTCGTTTACCGTGACGAAAACCTCGGTGACGAGACCGGGCAGGGGCACGCCGATGGTGACATTTTCACTGAGGGCTTCGAGAATGCCGGTGGCCGCGAGCGACCCGGTGAACGGCTTTTGCGGTGGCATGACCGGAGGCTCGCCGGGCGGCGGCATCTGCCGCTTCATCTGGGCGTTGGAGACTAGCACGATGGCCACCACGCCGCCCATGGCGGCGGCGATGGAGCCGTAGCGGAGGAGTTTGGATAGGAAATTCATGGGAGAGAGTTGATAGTGAATGGTTGATAGTTGATGGCAAGAGGAAGAGATGGAGGAAGAGATGGCCCTACGGCCTCCCGTCTTTCCATCAACCATCAACTCTCAACCATCAACTTCTTCATCAGTGTGCGTGTTCGTGTTCGAAGTGGGGCGGCTGTTTTTGATCCTGCACACTAACCTCGACGATCTCGCCGTCGTCCATGCGGGCGATGCGGTCGGCGTAGGAAAAAATCCGGTTGTCGTGGGTGACGATGATCACGGCGCGGTCGGCCGAACGGGCGACCTGGCGGAACAGCTCGAGCACGATCTCGCCGTTCTGCGCGTCGAGCGCGGCAGTCGGCTCATCGCAAATGACCAGCGGTGGTTCGTGGACGAGCGCGCGGGCGATGGCGACGCGCTGTTGTTCGCCGCCGGAGAGTTTGTTAGGGCGTTCTTGCCACCGCTCGCCGAGGCCGACGCGCTCGAGGATTTCGCGCGAACGCTTGAGCGCCTTGCCGCTGGAAAGTCCTTGGATGAGCAGGGGCACGCCGACATTCTCCGCGACCGTCAGGGTGGGGATGAGATTGAACTGTTGGAAAATGAAGCCGATGTTTTTCGCCCGGAAGCGGGTGAGTGCGCGGCCCGACATTTTTTCCAGGGAGTTGCCGAACACGTTGATTTCGCCGCTCTCGACCTTGAGGGTTCCGGCGATGGCGCTGAGCAACGTCGTTTTCCCGCAGCCGGACGGGCCGACGAGCATGGTGATCCCGCCGGTGCGTGCTTGGAAATCCACCTGCTTGAGCACGTGGATGCGGTTCGCCCCGACGCCGAAACTTTTTTCGACGGCGCGGACATCGACGACCAGGGAAGATGTTAGGAAGTCAGGCACGGAAGACCATGGCGGGTTCGTAAAGACTGAGGCGGACGATGCCCATGAGCGCGGCGAGCATGCAGATGACCTGGATGACGCAAAAGGCGACGACTGGAATTTGCCACGGCATGTAGAAGGGCGGCTGGCCCCTTTCAATGGCTCCCATGGCGAAGGCCGAGGTCGCTAACAACCCCAGCCCGAAGCCGATGATGCCCACCGTTAGCGCCTGGAAAATCAACATGACGCTCAGGCGGAAATTCGACATGCCCATCGCCTTGAGCGCGCCGAGGTGTTTCAAATTATCCAGGACGAAGGCGTAGAACGTCTGGCAGGCGATGGCCACGCCGACGATGAAGCCGATGACCACGGTGGTGCCGAAGGAAATCGGGATGCCGGTGTTTTTCACGTACCACCAGACGGTCGCGGTGTTGAAATCCTTGCTGTTCCCTCCGAAATCGCGGTTGACGTAGGCGCGCAGGCCGGTGGCCTTTTCGATCGCAAGCGCGGCATCGTCGTTGCTCATGCCTGCGACGGGTGCGGCGATCACGGCGGTGAGCATTTTCCGCGACTGCGGGGTGTATTGGAGGGCGCGTTGGTAAGTGGTCCAGATGTATGGGCCACCGGTGAAGGAGCGCATCGCCTTGCAAATCCCGACCACGCGGGCCTCGACATCGTTGATCTCGAAACGGTCGCCGATCTTGATCCGTTTCGTGGGATCTTTCGGGAAGGGCGACAGCCGCTCGGTCGCGAGCTCGTCGATGACGACGGTGTTAGGCAGGCGCAGGTCCGCGAGATTTCCCGCGACCATCCTGCCCGGCGCACCCGCGAGCGAGGCGGCGTCGATGCCGATGAGTTGGATGGTTTTGAAACTGCCGTTGTCGAGCCGGACGCGCTGGATCCCGGAGTAGAGCGGCATCGCCCAGCGCACGGCGGACACTGAGCGGACGCGGGCGACATCGGTGTCGCGCATCGGGTTGGTTTCATTGATTTGCTCGACCCGTTCCTCGACGACGAAGATCGGGGCGGCGACGTTTTTCAAAGTGGCGGTCGTCCAGCGCATCAGCCCGCAGAAGACGGACGCCTGTTGGACGATGAGAAAGGTGGCGAAAAACAGACCCGCGACCAACATCAGGTATTTGGCGGTGTCGCCGAAGAGCATTTTGAGAGCGAGGCCGATCATGCGGGGGATAAGTGGATACCGGGACGATTGTCCTCCGGTGTGCGGATCTTAGCCGCCAACCGCGACCGCGCAACCCGCGACACGGGATCGGGTGATTTTGTGCCGCGGGTGTTTGAAACGGGCTGTTTTTTGTGATTCCATCCGGTGGGGTTTGCTAGGCTCTAGGGCATCGACTCCCG
This sequence comes from Akkermansiaceae bacterium, assembly GCA_031371325.1. Lineage (GTDB taxonomy): Bacteria > Verrucomicrobiota > Verrucomicrobiia > Verrucomicrobiales > Akkermansiaceae > Luteolibacter. Next base: position 10,941 of record JANMJJ010000107.1, read on the forward strand.
CCCTAGACAGCGCGGCAGAGGCTCTCAGTCTGGAAGCATCGCATTTGCCTGCTGGACGCCCGAGAAGCTGAATTTGCGAGCCTCCGTTACGGAGTAGACTGCTGACTGGAGAGCTGGATGCGGGAGATCCGCCCGTCCGGTTCGGAGGGGGGGGGCGGGGCGAAAGCCCCGTTCCTACCTCTATCGGCCATGCCGACTGCCCCGCACTCCAAGCGAGCGGATCCAAAATGAGGTGGCCCTAGACGCTTTCCCGTTTCCGCTTGCGCGGCAACGGGGGCGGGGCTACTCCCCCCCGCATGAAAAGCCGCGCCGCCTGCCTGATCGCCAGCGTTGTGATGTTCTCCGGTTGCGAGGAGAGAAAGGAAATCACCGTCACGGAAACCCGCGCGGCGACCACCCGCGACGTCGCGCCCAAGCTTTTCGCCACCAGCGACGAGCGGTTCCGCGACGCCAAGCCGAGCCCGGTCACGGGTGATACGCCGGCCGGTTGGCTGGCGTTGCCCGCGTCGCAATTCCGCCTGCTCAACTACCGCTTCGGCGAGAGCGGGATGGGCGAAGTCTGGGTTTCGCTCGCCCAAGGCAGCGTCCTCGACAACGTGAACCGCTGGCTCAAGCAGTTTAGTGCGCCGCCGATCGACGCCGCTGCGCTGGAGAAACTTCCTGCGGTGACGATCGCCGGCTCGACCGGCAAATGGGTGACTGCGGCAGGCGATTACGCGGGCCCGATGAACGCCCCCGTGAAACCTGGATTCGCCCTCGCCGGGGTGGTCGCGTCGGTAGGTGGCCAAATCCTGACGTTGAAAATGGTCGGCCCGCAAGCCGAGGTGGAGGCCGCCAAGCCGGTGCTTGAATCCTTCGCCAAGACCTTGCGGATGGCTGAATGATTGCCCTTTGAAATTTCGTATTGCGATCCGCTCATTTGACCATGGAACTCTCAGACACCCCGCCGCCCGCCAAGCCTATCAGGTCGATCCCGGGCAAAATCTTCGACGTGCTGTCCGGCTTCGGCCTCGCCACCGCCACGCTGCTTCTGCTAGGGCTGCTGACTTGGTTCGCGACCTTGGAGCAGGTCGATAACGGCCTCTATCCGACACTGAACAAATACTTCGACCTCAAGTCGTTCTTCCTGCTGCCCCAGCTCAACGGCAAGATGGTCCCGCTGCCCTTGCCCGGCGGCTACTGGGTGTGCGCCGTGCTGTTAGTGAACCTGATCCTCGGTGGCATCATCCGCATCCGCAAGGGCTGGAAACACATCGGCAATCTCATCGCCCACTTCGGCATCATCTTCATGCTCCTCGGCGCGGGCGTGACCTATCATTTCTCCGAGCGCGGCAACATGGCCGTCGGGGAAGGGGAGTCGAGCAACGCGGCGGAGGATTATTTCGAATACGTCGTCGAGGTGGCCGAAATCAAGGACGGCAAGCCCGAGGAAATCCATGTCATCCGCGGCAAGGACATCGACGACCTCGCGGGCGACAAGTTACGCACCTTTCGTCTGCCCGATATGCCGTTCGATCTGGAACTGACATCTTATATGAACAACTGCGTGTCGGTTTCCGCGAACGAGCGCGCGCCGGACCATGGACAGTTCGTGGCCGACGGTTATTTCCTGATGGAAAAACCCAAGCTCGCGAAAGCCGAACCCGCCGAGCAATTCACCGCCGGTTGTTATGCGCGCATCGTCAACCGCGACGGCAAGAAGTCCGATCCCTTCATTCTAGCAGGTGGCAGCCCCCACCCGTTTTCCTATCGCCTCGACGACCGCGTCTTCACCGTGGACATGCGCAAACGCCTGTGGCCGATGCCATTCACCGTCAAGCTCGACCAATTCACCGCCGACTTCCATCCGGGCACGATGATGGCATCCAAATTCGTTAGCAAGGTCACCCGCATCGAGAACGGCGGCGAGGCTCCGGTCACCATCCAGATGAACGAGCCGATGCGCTACGAAGGCCTCACCTTTTTCCAAGCCAGCTACGGCCCGCCCGGGGCGATGCCCGGACAGAAGATGTATTCCGTGTTTGAAGTCGTCCGCAACCCGGCCGACCAGTGGCCGAAGTACAGTCTCTGGATCGTCGCCTTCGGGATGTTCGTCACTTTTATGATCAAACTCGCCTTCTTCCTCGGGGCGGGTCCACGCAAATTCCGCAATGTCTAACTCATCGTCAAAAACCGGCCGTTGGATCGCCGCAGGACTCGCCATGCTGGTGCTGGTTTCCGTGTTCTACAACCTCGTCGTCGATAACATGCCGAAGGGCGACGTCCGACAAGTCGAAGACTACACCCCGTGGGAACCGGAAACCCTCAAGGTCGCCGAGACCATCCCCGTCCAGAACGGCGGCCGCATCAAGCCGCTGTCCACCTTTGCCGGGTTCACGATGCTCGGCCTCCATGGCGCACGCGCGATGAAGGTCGAAGGCACCGGCGGGAAAACCTACAAGATCACGCCGACGGCCTGGCTGATGGACTCGCTGTTCCGGCCGCAGCTCGCCATCAAGCTGCCCACTTTCCGCATCGACAACTCCGCCGTCCTCGAAGCCATCGGCGTGAAAACCCGCGGCAAACGCGACCGCTACAGCTATTCCGACATCGAGTCGGGCCGGGAGAAACTCATCGAACTCGCGAATACCTACGGAGCCATCAAAAAAGCCAAGCACGATGCCGGCCAGCCCGACACCCTTGATCCCGTGCAGGAGCAGACCATTGCCCTCGCCTACAATCTCCGCGAATACGAGAGCCTCCTCGGCTACTTCGGCTTCGCCCGCTTCGGCGTCACCTTGCATGGCTCCGGCAAGGACGGTGCCGCCGACCAACACGCGGACATCAGCGCCGTGATGCAGACCGCGCCGGAAATCCGCAAGCAAATCGCACAATCCCAAGCCCAGGGCCAACCGATCGACTCCCATATCCAAAGCCTGATGGAGCAAGTTCAAGACGCCGCGAATTTCGCCAAATTCGGCCTCAACATTCTTCCCCAGGCCGATCCCAAAGCGCCGATCTGGCTCAGCGCTGGCAACGTGATCTATAACACGATCCGCGACCCGAAGAGCGATCCCCAGCTAGCCATCGCCGACATCAAGACCCTTGAATCCACCGCCCGCTCGGTCGGTGAGAGTGAAGCCACTTTCCGCGAGCAACTTGTTGCTCTCCGTGACCGGCTTGCCGCCCGCGCCAAAGACCGCGGCGAATACAAACACATCCAGTTGGAAGCTGATTTCTATCGGATGAACTGGTTCCTCAATGCCCTCGGCTTCTTCATCCTCGGCACCGTCTGCGCCTTGGCCATGTGGACGCTTGGCAATGGAACTGCCGGTCGCGTCCTGTCGTGGATCACCTTCGCTTCCACCGCCACCGGGCTGGTCCTTTGCATCATCGCGATTGTCCAGCGTTGCATCATCATGCAGCGCCCGCCTGTTGGAAATCTCTACGACACCATCATCTTCATCGCCTCCACCGTGGTTCTCATCGCGCTGCTGATCGAAGCGATGACCCGCCGTCGCTTCGCTCTCGGCATCGCGCCGATCATCGGCACCCTCCTGATCATCCTCTCCCGCCGCTTCGAACTCGGCGATGCCAAGGACTACATGGACCCGCTCGTCGCTGTGTTGAACTCCAACTATTGGCTCACCATCCACGTTCTAACGATCACCCTCGGCTACGCCTCCGGGCTGCTCAGCGCGTTCCTCGCCTTCATCTATCTGCTCATGCGCGGCCTCGGCCTCGACAACGGCGACCGCGAAATCCGCCGCGCCTTCACCCGCGCGGTTTACGGCATGATCTGTCTAACGCTTTTTCTCGCCCTCGTCGGCACCGTGCTCGGTGGCATCTGGGCCAACGATTCGTGGGGCCGCTTCTGGGGCTGGGATCCCAAGGAAAACGGCGCGCTACTCATCGTCCTGTGGACCTTGTCAATCCTCCACGCCCGCCTCGGCGGCTACATCCGGGAATGGGGCCTGCACTTCGCCGCCGTTTTCACCGGAGCCGTCGTCACCTTCTCCTGGTGGCACGTGAATTTCCTCAACACCGGCCTCCATAGCTACGGTTTCACTACCGAGAAAGGCACGCTCTGGGTCTTCTATGCCACCGTCTTCGCCATCCTCATCTTCGGTGTCATCGCCATGGTCATGGAGAAAAACCGAGGTCGTCAGTCCGTTGCCTGAAATTGAGGGTTGATGCCCCCGAGCGGTCCCTGGCTCAAAGCCGTGGCACTCGTGGCCGGTGTCATTGAGCGTGCCGGAAGCTTCCCGCTTTTTTCTTTCCCAAGGGGAATCGAAGCTGCTTGTCTCACGGGCGAATCCACCATGTCCGATAAAAAGCCACCGCAAGATCACCCGCTCGCTAACATCCTGATCAACGTGATCATCCCGGTGTTGATCCTCAGCTACCTTAGCAAGGATCCGGAGTTGCAGGAAAGGCTCGGCAAGCTCGCCAAGCCCTGGCACATCGGCCCGCTCAAGGCGATGATCCTAGCCCTGGCGCTGCCGCTCGGCTACGGCGCGTGGCATTATTTGAAGACCCGCAAGGGCAACTTCTTCTCCGCGCTCGGGCTGGTCTCGGTGCTGCTCTCCGGCGGCTTGACGCTCTATCTGTGGAACCAAAATGGCACCGTGAAACCCAACGCCGGATTCCTCTTCGGCATCAAGGAAGCGCTGATCCCGCTGGTGTTAGGAATCGCGATCCTCACCTCGCACCGCACGGCGACGCCGTTGATCCGTGTGTTTCTTTACAACGACACGATCTTCGACATCCCGAAAATCGAAACCCGCGTCGCGGAAATTTCCGGAGAGGGCGAGTATGGCCGGCTGCTGCACGGTGCGACCAAGCTGTTCGCCACGTCGTTCTTCCTCAGCTCGCTGATGAATCTCGGCCTAGCGCAGTGGTTCTTCCGGGGCTTCGATGCCACGGCGATCGATGCCTTGGAAAAATACAACGCGATCATCGCCCGGGTCACCGGCTGGGGCTTCGCGGTCATCGGCGTGCCGATCCTGATCTTCCTGTTCTTCACCTTGCGCCGTCTGCTCAAGGGGCTGGAACAGCTAACAGGGCTCAAGGACGACGAGCTGATGCTGCCGCGCTGATCGCTTAGAGTTTTCTGGGATCAATCCACCAGATTGTCCACCCGCTGGGCGAACTCGATGTCGAGTTCGGTCACTCCGCCGGCGTCATGGGTGGTGAGCTTGAGCGTCACCTTGGTGTGCTTGATGGTGATGTCCGGATGGTGCTGCGCTTCTTCCGCGATCTCGGCGAGATCATTGACGAAATCAATCGCATCCATGAATTCCTCGAACTCGACGGTCCGGGTGATGGCTTTTTTTTCATAGTCCCACTCGGGGCATTTTTTCAATGCGGCGGTGAGATCATCATCTTCTAGAAGTTCGGACATGGGATAAATCGGGGCAACGTTCGCGCCAAGATTGCGGCGTCCGATTCACGGTTGGCAAGCCCGTTTCCAAGGTTCTTGAAAAGAAGGGCGACTCGCGTTGCCTTCGTCGCCGGATCCACGCTGAGCCATTCACCCGCACCCGGGGCTTGCATTTCTTCTATTCGATCGCGATTGTCCCGCGACTCCCAACCATCATGAATTTGAAATCCCTCATCACGATCGCCGTCGCGGTTTCCGCAGTATCGCTGTTTTCGTCCTGCTCGAACGTGTCGTCCGGCGGCTCCGGGCTGTCAGCCTATCACGCCTACGACCGCCCCACCAAACTGCCTGGTAACCCTAACAACGTGCGGGTCAGGGTTTCGATCAGCAAGCAGCGCGCCTACGTCATGGAAGGCTCCGAGATCCTGCTCGCCATGCCTATTTCCGTCGGCGGTCCCGGAACCTCGACCCCGACGGGCAGCTTCACGATTTATAACAAGGAGGAACACCACCGCGCTAACACCCACGGCTACGCCTACAGCGGCACCAACGTGAAACAGACATTCCTAGCCAGCAAGCCCGCCGGATGGTCGTTCAAGGGAACTCCGATGCCCTATTGGTGCGAGTTCAAGGCGAACTACGGATTTCACACCGGTTGGATCAAACACACTCCCTGCACCCACGGCTGCATCCGCATGCATGAAAACCTGTCCCCGAAATTCTATCGCCTGGTGAAGATCGGCACGCCCGTTAGCATCGCCTATTCGCAACCCGAGGACGCCACCTACGGCAATATCCCGCTGCCTCCGGACTCGGGCCCGCTGCCTGACTACGCCGGCACGATGTACACCACCGACGGCTATTTCAACCAGCACAAGGCTCCGAAATACGATTGATCCCGTAGCCGCACGATTCCCTTCCCGAAGGCCCCGCATCCCCGCAGGGCCTTTTTTCGTCTATCCGATGATCAAGCGGATCGCCAACGCGACCAGCGCGACTCCAAACGCCCCGTCGATCCACCGCACCGCCCGTTCGTAACGCGACCGCAGCGGATTCCATTGCAACAGCCACGCCCACAGCGACCACAGCACGGCGGCCTGCCCGACCACGATGCCCCAGATCGCCAATGGCCACCACTCCGGCCGCCCGCCTCTGAGGAACGGCGCGCACACGGCTGCTAGAAACACTGCGGCTTTCGGGTTCAGCAGATTGCAGAACAGCCCGCGTAAAAACGGCCTGCGCGTGGAGCCATTCGCGTCGGGTTCCCGCAGCGCGGCGGAATACCAGGCGACGAAGATTTCCCTCAACATCCGGTAAGCCAGCCACAGCAAATACGCCGCCGCGAGCCAGCGCAGCAGCTCCCGCAGCACCGGCATCCGTTCGAACGCCAATGCCAGCCCGCCCACCGCCAACGTCGCATGCACGGTCAACCCGCAGGCAATCCCCAGCGCCATTTCCACCCCCGTCCGCGCACCGCTTTTCAAGGCGGTGCGCGTCAGCAAAATCATGTCCGGCCCGGGGCTGAACTGCCCCAACGCCATCACCCCGGCGAACGCCAGCAAATCCCCGATCATCCCGCCCGAATAGATCCCAGGTCGGCGTCCGCCTCAATCCTTAATCCGAATTCGGCAGCCGAATTGGTTTCCCGGCTTCAAACACAACCGTTTCTCACGGCCGCGGGACAGTCGTGTAAGTCGTGACGCCATCCAGGAACATCTGCACCGCCACCAAAATCAACAGCAGCCCCATGAGGCGCTCCATGGCGCGCGCTCCCCGGGTTCCCAATATCCTCAGAAGGACTGGAGAAAACAAGAGCAGCATCGAGCTGCTCAACCACGCGCATCCGACCCCTAGGGCGATTGGAACCAGCTCCTGCGGGTGCTTGGACGCGGTCAGCAGCAGCAATGCGATGCTGGAAGGCCCCACCATCAGGGGGACGGCAAGAGGAACGATGAAAGGTTCGTCATCCCCCATTTCCCCAAGCATGGATCGGGTCGGAAACACCATCCCGAGGGCAATGAGAAACAGGACGATTCCCCCGGAAATACTCAGCGTGTGAATCCCCACCCTCAGAAGTGCTAACACATGTTTTCCCAGAAACAGAAACGCGAGGAGGATCGTCAGGGCGATGAACAACTCACGCAGTAAAACCTTGCGCCGCCGATTCTCCGGGATCTTCGAAAGAACCGCGTTGAAAACCGGCGAGTTTCCGAACGGATCCAGAACCAGGAAAAGGGTGACAGCGAAGGCGAGGAGATCGAATTTTGTGTTCATTCGCCGCGCTCCAGTTTCACCGCCACCACGTAGTCCAGCACGGCCTTTTCGTCCGCGCTCTCCAAGCCAGCGTGGCCAATCATTTTGGCATCGCCTCCTGCCACTCATCGATATCCAGGTCCTGCGGCAGTTTGTATTTATGGCATTCGCCACAATGGAGCATGTAAACTTCATGGCCACGTTGCAATTGGCTCAAAGGTTTGCCGCTTTTTTTCGCCATGGACGGACTCGGATTGGGCACCTCCTTGATTCCTCCCTCCGCTGGCTCGGCACCTGCCTGCACGTCGCCCATTTCCGGGGCCTTGCCCATTCCGCCGCATGAAACCAACATGCCTGCGCCCAGCACCACCATCATCCCGAGCCAACCGATTCTCATGGCGCGAGGCTACACCCACTCGTCTCCCGCACTCAACCTCCGAAATCTACCTGCGCCTTGTTGGTGAACGATTTTGACAAATGCCCCGTCGTCCCTAACCTGCGCCCCGGCCCAACTGACGGCCCCATTTTTTCACTACGATCCGCTCATGAACACACTCCGCACCTTCACCACCGGCTCAGGAGCCCAAGGCCATTTCCACTCGCTCCCCGCCCTCGCCGAACAAGGTTTTCCGAATCTATCCAAGCTCCCGGTTTCCATCCGGATCGTTCTCGAATCACTCCTCCGCAACAACGACGGCCTCAAGGTCTCGGAAAAGGACATCGCCAACCTCGCCAACTACAATGCCAAGGCTCCCGGTGACTATGAAATCCCCTTCGTCGTCGCCCGCATCGTCCTCCAAGATTTCACCGGCGTGCCGTTGTTAGTCGATCTCGCCGCCATGCGCTCCGCCGTCCACGGCATGGGCCTGGACGCAAAAATGATCGAGCCGCTAGTCCCTGTGGATCTGGTGGTGGACCACTCAGTGCAAGTCGATTACGCAGGCGGACCCGACTCGTTAGAGAAAAACCTCGACCTCGAATTCCACCGCAACCGCGAGCGCTACGAGTTCCTCAAATGGGGCGAACAAGCTTTCGACACGTTCAAGGTCGTCCCTCCCGGCATCGGCATCGTCCACCAGGTGAACCTCGAATACCTCGCCAAGTGCGTACTCTCCGCTCCATTTGAAATTTCAAATCTCAAATCTCAAATTTACTACCCGGACACCCTCGTCGGCACCGATTCCCACACCACTATGATCAACGGCCTCGGCGTCGTCGGCTGGGGCGTGGGCGGCATCGAGGCGGAGGCCGGGATGTTAGGCCAACCGGTCACTTTCCTCGTCCCCGAGGTCGTCGGCGTCTATCTGACCGGCACGCTCAACACCGGCGTCACCGCCACCGACCTCGTTCTGCTAGTGACTGAAATTTTGCGGAAAACCAAAGTCGTCGGAAAATTCGTCGAGTTCTACGGCCCCGGTGCCAAGGCCCTCAGTCTGCCGGACCGCGCGACCATCGCCAACATGGCCCCCGAATACGGCGCGACCATGGGATTCTTCGGCATCGATGAAATCACCACCGGCTACCTCGCCGGCACCGGCCGCACGCCCGAACTCTGCACCACCGTCGAAAACTACTACAAGGCCCAAAGCCTGTGGGGCATCCCGACCGAACGCGATGCGCTCGAATTCACCGAAGTCGTCGATCTCGACCTCTCCACCGTCAAGCCCGGCGTCGCCGGACCGAAACGCCCGCAAGACCGCATCGACCTCGACAACCTGAAGGTGAAATGGGGCGAGCTTTTGGCAGCTCCCATCGCCGACGGCGGCTTCGCGAAATCCGAGACCAAGACCGCCATCGTCACCGTCAACAGCAAGGACGGCGTGAAAGACAAAATCGGCCATGGCTCGGTGCTTATCGCCGCCATCACGAGCTGCACCAACACCTCGAACCCGAGCGTCATGTTAGCCGCCGGTCTGCTGGCGAAAAAAGCCAACGCCCTCGGCCTCAAGATCAACCCGTCCGTCAAAACCTCGCTCGGACCCGGCTCCCGCGTCGTCACCGATTACCTCAACAAAACCGGCCTCCAGGCCGAACTCGACACCCTCGGTTTCCAAACCGTCGGCTACGGCTGCACCACCTGCATCGGCAACTCCGGCCCGCTCGATCTCGGCATCGAGGACGTCGTGAAATCCGAAGACATCGTCGCCGCCTCCGTCCTATCAGGTAACAGGAACTTCGAAGCCCGCGTCCATCAGTCCATCAAGGCGAACTTCCTCATGTCGCCACCGCTCGTCGTCGCGTTCGCCCTCGCCGGCACCGTCGATATCGACCTCACCACCGAGCCGTTAGGCAAGACGCCGAAGGGCGAGCCCGTGTTCCTCGCCGACATCTGGCCGACTGGCCAGGAGATCACCGACGCGATGAACTCCTCGCTCCGGCCCGATGTTTTCCAACGCCTCTACACCGGCTTCGCCGACCAGAACCCGAAGTGGAACGAGATCAAATCCTCCACCGGCAATGTGTACGAGTGGGACCGAGAATCCACCTACATCCAGGAACCACCGTTCTTCGACGGCTTCTCGCCCGCCCCGCGCGACATCGTGGAAATCCACGGTGCCCGCCCGCTCGGCATCTTCGCGGACTCCGTCACCACCGACCACATTTCGCCTGCCGGAGCCATCAAGATGGACAGCCCCGCCGGCCGCCACCTCGTTGAGAAGGGCGTCGGCTTCGCCGATTTCAACTCCTACGGCTCACGCCGTGGCAACGACCGCATCATGACCCGCGGCACCTTCGCCAACGTCCGCATCAAGAACCTGATGGTCCCCGGCATCGAAGGCGGCGTCACCAAATACTATCCGTCCGTCAGTCCCCCCCATGATCACCTCATGGCCGAGAGCCATGAACTCAAGAACGGCAGTGTTTCCGGTCAGTCGCTGGCCAATGGAGACATCCCGACGCTCGCCATCTATGATGCCGCCGCCGTCTATCAGGAGGACAGCATCCCCACCATTATCATCGGCGGCGAGGACTATGGCATGGGCTCCAGCCGCGACTGGGCAGCCAAAGGCACCAACCTGCTAGGCGTGAAAGCCGTCATCACCAAGTCCTTCGAGCGCATCCACCGCTCCAACCTCGTCGGCATGGGCGTGCTCCCCTGCAACTTCGTCAACAAGGAAGACTACGACAAAATCAAGGGCCTCGGCGACGCCACCTTCGACCTCACCGGCATCGACAACGACCTCAAGCCGATGCAAATCGCCAACCTCCGCGTCCATCCCGCCCACGGCGACGCGTTCGACGTTCCCGTCATCGTCCGCATCGATACCCCGGTGGAAAAAGACTACTACCGCGCCGGCGGGATCCTGCCTTACGTCCTCGCGCAGATCCTCGGCTAACGGACCGTGGGATTCATCCCGCGCGAATCAATCATCCCCCCATGTAGCGTCGGTCTGCGACCGTCGCTAACTGAAAAAACCCTCAGGACCACCGCCGATCACCCCCCGACACCCAGAAAACACCAGCAACCCAATTCTTGAAACGTGAGTCTTTCCTAGGCACCGGGGTTCCAAATAACAGACATTGACGGGGAATTCTGAGATTGGTAACGGTGGCACCTCAGAGACCTTTGCGATACGAGGCGGCTGGCGTTGTTTACCACGTGATGGCGCGTGGGGATGGCGGGAAGAATGTTTTTGAGGATGACAAGGATCGCTTCGCCTGGACGGATCTGATGGCAAAGGCGCACGGCCGCTTCGGCTGGCGGGTGCATGCCTGGGTGTTGATGGGGAATTAGGGCTGAACTGACGGGCAGAGGGAAGTGGAAGGATGAAACGGAGTTGGTGGCGCGTTGGTCCGGAAGCGGACCGCGATGCCAAACCGCTGGGTGGCGAGCCGACTGGGGATGGGTCATGAAGTGGGTGTGACACGGGCGGCGCGCTGGTTCCGGGACGATCGGAAGTTGGCCGAGCGATTGAATGCGATTGAGAAGATGATGGAGGACTGATGCACTCCACGGATGACGGCGATGATGGAACGATTTCGAGTGGTAGAATCCGGGGGGGCGGGTTCACAGATTCAAATTGGGAGGTGGATGTCTGTTATTTGGGACCCCGAAGTACTGACCCCGAAGTACATCCCTTTGCGATCTCTGGGGTCCTTGCGGTTTAAGCTCAAAGATCCTCTTGTTCGGGGTCTCGAATACCCGGCTGGGACAGCCGGTGAGACATTACCCAAGATCGATCAGCCTGGGTAATCGCCCGAGATGTAGCCTTGCAGTTGCTCGATGGTGTGGCGCTGGGATTGCATCACCCAACTGACGAGGTCACCCATGGAGATCAGACCGACCAAGCGTCCGTCATCGACGACAGGGAGGTGGCGGATGCGGTTGCCGGTCATGAGTTGCATGCACTTTTCAATGCCGTCCCTGCTGCGCACGGTGATCGCCGGACGGGAAATGATTTCGCCGACCCGGGTGTCCCGCGAGGTGCGCCCCTGGAGGACGACCTTGCGGCTGTAGTCGCGTTCTGACAGCACGCCGATGACCTCGCCGTTCTCCATGGCGACGAGCGCGCCGATGTTTTTTTCGCCCATCAGGCGGATGGCGTCATACACGGAATCCTCCGGTCGGGTGGTCAAGATTTCACCGCTCTTGTTGTGCAAAATATCGTAAACTGAGCCGTTGATTTCCATGGGAGTTTTCGGTTTGAAGTTCAAATAACATGCCCACCGGAAATGACGGCGTCAAGAACGCAGGGACATGAAATCGCATTCCTTATTCCTTGCTTGATGAAGCTTCACCATGGCTTGATGGGCGGCGTGAAAGCCTACCTAGATTTGATGCGTGACGTGATGGAGCACGGCGAGAAGCGTTCCGACCGGACCGGCACGGGGACGATTTCGGTATTCGGGCGACAGGTGCGCTATGACTTGCGCGAGGGATTCCCCTGCGTGACGACGAAGAAGCTGCACCTGCGTTCGATCATCCACGAGCTGCTGTGGTTCCTCCGCGGGGAAACCAACACCCGCTATCTCAAGGAAAACGGCGTGACCATTTGGGACGAATGGGAGGATGCCGAGGGCGAGCTGGGGCCGATCTATGGCAAGCAATGGCGGGCGTGGCCCACTCCGGAGGGCCGGACGATCGACCAGATCCATCTGCTGATCGACGGCTTGTTAGGCGATCCGCTGTCGCGGCGGCATGTGGTTTCCGCCTGGAACGTCGGGCAGATCCATCAGATGGCGTTGCCGCCGTGCCATCTGTTATTTCAATTTTACGTCCATGAAGTTCCCGCGGGCGAGAAGCCCGGGCTGTCGTGCCAGCTCTATCAGCGCAGCGCGGATTTGTTTCTCGGGGTGCCGTTCAACATCGCGTCCTACGCCTTGCTAACAAAGATGGTGGCCCACGTCTGCGGCTACGAGGCGCGGGATTTCGTCCACACGTTTGGCGATGTGCATCTTTATTCGAATCACTTGGAGCAGGCGGAAATCCAGCTCGGCCGCGAACTGCGGGCCTTGCCGAGCTTATGGCTCAATCCGGAGGTGAGCGACATCGACGCGTTCACCATCGACGACATCCGCTTGGAAAACTACGATCCGCACCCGCACATCAAGGCACCGGTGGCCATTTGACCATGAGCATCCGTCTAACTGCCGTGGTGGCGATGACCAAGGAGCGGGTGATCGGCCGGGCCGGCAGCCTGCCTTGGCATTTGCCGGAAGACCTCGCGTATTTCAAACGGACGACCTCGGGCCACCCGGTGGTGATGGGCCGGAAAACCTACGAATCGATCGGTCGGCCGTTGCCGAAGCGGCGGAACATCGTGCTGACCCGCGATGAAATGTGGTCGGCGGACGGGGTGGAAGTGATCCACCGGCCGGGCGAACTGGCGAACTTGCCGGGGATCGAAGGGCAAGTGTTTATCATCGGCGGAGCGGAAATCTACGCGGCGTTTTTGCCGCTGCTGGACGATCTGCTGGTGAGCCACGTTTTTGAAAACCACCCGGGGGACACCTGGCTGCCGGAGTTCGAAGCCGGATTTCCGCAATCCGAGGTTTTGGAAACCCACGCGACCTTCGAGGTGCGGCGGCATTTCTGCGGCCCTCCGCCTGTCGAGTTTCGGCTTGCAACTCAAATTCCGCTGCCCTAGAAACTGCCCGCACAGCTTCTGACGAAAGAAAGGAGTGGGTCTCGCACCCACTCTTTTGCGTCTCCAGACATCAGCAGCGACCGCAGCCACCGCCCGCCATGACCAACGATATCGTCGCCCTCATCGAGTATTACGAAAAAGAAAAAGGAATCGACCGCGAGAAGGTCGTTGCCGCGCTGGAGTTCGCCTTCATCTCCGCCTATCGCAAGATGGTTCCCGGTGCCGATGCGATCGAAACGCTCCGCGCCGCCGTGGATACCAAAAAGGGCGAAACCAAGATTTATGCCTGTCTAACCGTGGTGGCCGATGATGACCATGCGGACAAATTCAACGAGGTGCCGCTGGCCACCGCCGTCAAGAAGGCGCCGGGCGCGCAGATCGGTGAGATTCAGGAGTTCAACGTCACGCCCAAGGATTTCGGCCGCATCGCCGTGCAGACTGCCAAGCAGACGATGATGCAGCGCCTCCGCCAAGCGGAGAAGGAAATGATTTACGAGGAATTCAAGGACCGCGCCGGCGACGTGGTTTCCGGCACCGTCCGTCGCTTCGAGCGCAACGACGTGATGATCGACCTCGGCAAATTCGAAGGCATCATGCCTAACAGGGAGCGGGTCCAGGGTGAAGACTACAACATCGGCGACCGCATCCGGGCTTACGTTCTCGCGGTGGAAAACGAAGGCCGTGGACCGGAAATCATCCTGTCCCGCAGCCACCCGAACTTCGTCCGCCGCTTGTTTGAAGCCGAAGTGAATGAAATTTCCGACCACACCGTGGAAATCCGCGGCATCGCCCGCGAAGCCGGCTTCCGCACGAAAGTCGCCGTTTGGAGCAGCGACCCGAAAGTCGATCCGGTCGGCGCCTGCGTCGGCATGCGCGGTGCCCGCGTTAAAAACATCGTCAGGGAGCTCAACAACGAGAAGGTCGATATCATCCGTTGGAGCGAGGACCCCAAGGAATTCGTCCGCGAGGCGCTCAAGCCTGCGGAACTCCGCTCGATCACCGTCGATGAGGAATCCCACACGGTCCACGTCACCGTCGATGAAATCGACCTCAGCAAGGCCATCGGCCGCAAGGGCCAGAACGCCCGCCTCTCGTCACGCCTGATGGGCTGGGATGTCCAAGTCCGCCGCGACGAGTCGAAGGAAGAGCAATTCAAGGAAAAAATCGGTGGTGCTGCCCACACTCTCGGTGAACAACTGGGGATCACCGATGAGCTGGCGAACAAACTGACCCTCGCGGGTGGTTTCAATCCCGAGCTCGTGATCGACATGCCGGCGGACTACATCGCGGCTGCCCTAGAGATCACCGAGGAAGCCGCAGAAGCGATCCTCGTCCGGGCCCATGGCATCGTCAGCGGTGCCGCCGCCGCCACCAACGACTGATTTTTCCAACTCCTATCATTATTCCCACTCCATCACTCCCTCGAACCCTGCAGACAAGCCGGATGCCCGAAAATAGCGAAAGTCCTCCCAAGAAAACCAAGGTTCTCGATCTTCTCGATACGACCGCGAAACCTTCGCGCCGCGAGCGCCAGCGCAAGGAGGCTGAAGTCATTCCGCCGGCCCCGAGTGTCTTGGATGAGCAGAAGGCCAACGCGCTCGATCTCTTCGCCGAGGACAAAAAGCCGAAGGTCCGCAAGACCACGCGCACCGGCAAAGCGGTCATCGGGACCATTTCCAAACTCCTCGACCAAGAGGACGAGTCTGCGGTCAAAGCCGCAGAAATCGCTGTCGCGCCGGTGCCGGTCGTGGCGACCATCCCGCAAGCCATCGTCGAATCGAGCGCCGGGGAGGAGATTCCCGATGATCCGAAGCTGATTGTCATCAAGCCACCGATTTTGATCCCCGCGCTGGCCGCCCGTCTCGGGTTGAAGCCGTTCAACATCATGGCAGACCTGATCAAGATCGGCGTCTTCCCGGCCCCTAACCAACCGTTGGAGCCGGAGATCGCCGCCAAGATCTGCGAGATCCACGGCTTCGTTTTCGAACGCGAAAAACGCGACAAGGACAAGGGAGTTCACAAGGAAATCGTCGTCATCAAGGAACCGGAAATCGTCGTCGAAGAGCCGGTGGATTTGCTCCAATACCGCCCGCCGATCATCACGATCATGGGCCATGTCGATCACGGCAAAACCTCGCTCCTCGACTATCTCCGCAAGACCAAGATCACCTCCGGCGAAGCGGGTGGCATCACCCAGCACATCGGAGCCTATCAGGTGATTCACAACGAGCTGGAAATCACCTTCCTCGACACTCCGGGCCACGCCATTTTCTCCGATATGCGGGCCCGCGGAGCCGACATCACGGACATCGTTGTCCTCGTCGTCGCCGCCAATGACGGCATCATGCCGCAGACGCTCGAGGCGATCAAACACGCCAAAAAAGCCAAGAAGACCATCATCGTCGCCATCAACAAGTGCGACCTCCCGTCCGCCAATGTGGACCGGGTGAAATCGCAGCTTTCCGAGCACGGCCTGCAAACCACTGACTTCGGCGGCGACACCGAGTTCGCCGAAGTTTCTGCTCTAACGGGCAAGGGGATGGACGACCTACTTGACCTGATGGCCCTGCAAGCCGAAGTGCTCGAGCTCAAGGCCAATCCCAAGTCCACCGCCCGCGCCGCCGTGATCGAGGCTCGCGTGGTTCCCGGCCGCGGCACCACCGCCACGGTCATCGTCGAGTCCGGCACCCTCAAGGTCGGCACCGCGTTCATCTGTGGTCCCTACGCCGGGAAAGTTAGATCGCTCATCAACGACCGCGGCGTGGCCGTGAAAACCGCCCACCCCGGCATGCCCGTGGAAGTGATCGGTTTCGAAGAACTTCCCAACGTCGGCGATCATCTCACCGAGATGAAAACCGAGCGCGAGGCGAAATCCCTCGCCGGTGAACGCCAGGAAGCCCAACGGCTGGTTCGGCTCAAGCCGCAGCACCGCAACCGGATGGAAGACCTCTATTCGATGGTCCGTGACGGTGGCGGCAAGGCCCAGCTCAAGCTTATCCTCAAGTGCGACGTGCAAGGCTCCGTCGAGGCCATCAAAAAGGCGGTGCTCGCCATCACCTCCGACAAGGTCGAGTCGTCCTTCATCACCGCCGCCGCCGGCCCGATCACCGAGTCGGACATTTCCTACGCCGCCTCCACCGATGCGATCATCCTCGGTTTCAATGTGAAAGTGGAAGCCAAAGCCGTGAAATCCGCCAAGGCCGCCGCCGTTGACATCAAACTTTATTCGGTCGTTTACGAACTCATCGACCAAGTCCGTGACGCGATGCTCGGCCTGCTCGAACCGCTCACCCGCGAGACCGTCATCGGCCACGCCGAAGTCCGCCAGATCTTCAAACTCAACCGTGGCCGTGTCGCCGGATCATTCGTCACCGACGGCCGCATCCACCGCAAGGCCCACGCCCGGGTCGTTCGTGGTGGGGTCCAGGTCTTCGACGGCCGGATGTCCACGCTCCGCCGCTTCAAGGACGAAGTCGAGGAAGTCCGCACCAACTTCGAATGCGGCATCCGCCTCGGCGAGTTCAACGAATACGAGGAAGGCGACATCATCGAGTGCTACAAACTCGAGAAATACGCGCAAACGCTCTGAAGAAGTTGATGGTTGAAAGTTGAGAGTTGATAGTAAGAAGGAGGCGACTCCTCTGTTCCTTACTCTTCTCTTTCAATCAACCATCAACTCTCAACCATCAACCTCTCCCATGTCCCGCCGTCTTCATCGAGTCAACGAACTCCTCCGCCGTGAAATCGGCAACGTCATTCAAAAGGATTACGAATGGCACAACCGCTTGGTGACTGTTAGCGATGTCGAGGTCACTCAGGATCTCAAGGAAGGCAAGGTCTGGATTGGCGTGTTAGGGGGCGAGGCGAACTCAGTGATCGTCAAGTTGAACAAGGACCACGGCTCGATCCAGTCCAAGGTCATGAAACGCGTGGTTCTCAAATCCACCCCCGTCCTGCGCTTCATGCACGACGCCTCCGCCGTCCGCGGCGTGGAGATCGTCAACCTCCTCGAAGAGGTGGACAAGCTCCCGAAGGCACTCGACGACGAGGAAGCGTGAGAAGTGATTAGGCCGTTTGCCAAAAGTAAATGCCGCTACCACTGACACCTGATGCCGCCAAGCGAGTGCCCGGAGTTCGCGCTTTAGCCCAAAGAGGAAAATAGAATCGCAGATGGACGCGGATTCTCGCAGATCATCAAAGAGTTGTATCGATTGGCGATCTCGCCCGCAGGGTGAAGCCTGAATTCTTGATAAGCTACATAAAATCAATATTCATCTGCGGTTCACTTCTCTTTCTAGGTTTAGCCCCGCGCTCGTCTTGTGGCTCGGTCGGGTCGCCAGAATTCAGACTTGCGGGCCGGAGGGGGCTTCTATTGACTCCGCCATGGCAGAGATTTCCCTCGGACTTTCATTTGACGACGTGCTGCTGGTGCCGGCTTTGAGCTCGGTTTTGCCCGGTGAGGCGGACCTTTCCACACATGTCACGGCGGGTATTCCCTTGTTCCTTCCGGTCGTTTCGGCGGCCATGGACACGGTCTCGGAACACGATCTGGCGATCGCTCTGGCCCGCGAAGGCGGCATGGGCGTGATTCACCGGGCCTGCCCGATCGACGAGCAGGCAGCGATGGTTTCCCGGGTCAAACGCTCGGAAAACGCGGTCATTCAAAAGCCCCACACCGTCCGCAAGGAGGACACCGTCGATCACGTCCGCGCGGTCATGGCCAAGAACGGCTTCTCCGGATTTCCCGTCATCGATGGCGACGGCCGCCTTGAAGGCATGGTCACCGGTCGCGATGTCCGCTACTTGGACCGCCTTGATGCACGCGTCGCCGATGTGATGACTCCCCGCGAAAAACTCATCACCGCTCCGGGAAATACCAGCCTCGAGGAAGCCCGCCGGATTCTCTATCAAAACCGCATCGAGAAGTTGCCGCTCGTCGATGCGGATGGTCGCCTCGTCGGCCTGATCACCGGCTCCGACATCGAGAAGCGCATCACCTTCACCAATGCCGCCAAGGATGCCAACGGCCAACTCCGCTGCGGTGCCGCCGTGGGCGTGGGCCCCGTTTGCATCGACCGCGGCCGCGTGCTGATCGACGCCGGTGCCGACGCGTTGTTCATCGATGCCGCCACCGGCCACACCCGCCACGTCATGCAAGTGATCGGCCAACTCCGCTCTCTATCCAATGTCCCGGTGGTGGCTGGAAATGTCGTCACCGAGCAAGGCGCGCGCGATCTTGTTAGCGCCGGAGCCAGCGCCGTGAAAGTCGGTGTCGGTCCCGGTTCCATTTGCACCACCCGGGTCATTTCCGGCGTCGGCATGCCGCAGTTCACCGCGATCCAGAACGTCGCTAACATTTGCCGCGAGCACGGCGTGAAAGTCATCGCCGACGGTGGCATCCGCTACTCCGGCGACATCGTGAAAGCCCTCGCCGCCGGTGCCGATCTGGTGATGCTCGGCTCGCTTCTGGCAGGAACCCGCGAAAGCCCCGGACAAACGGTGCAGTCGCAGGGCCGCCGCTTCAAAACCTACCGCGGCATGGGTTCCATCGGCGCGATGCAAAAAGGCGCGGGCGACCGCTACGGCCAGAACAGCTCCGGCAAACTCGTCGCGGAAGGCGTCGAAGGCCGCGTCCCCTACAAAGGCCCGCTCTCCGATGTGATTTTCCAACTCATGGGTGGCCTCAAATCGGGCATGGGCTACGTCGGCGCATCGACCCTCGATGAACTCCGCGAGCGCGCCAACTTCGTCCGCGTCACCGCCGGCGGCCTCCGCGAAAGCCACGTCCACGACGTGGTCATGACCGAGGAGCCCACCAACTATCAGCCGCTCAGTTAGTTTCAGCTTTTCAGCATCTCAGTTTTTTCTTCAAATGCACGATTCCAATCACGTCGCCGTTCTCGACTTCGGCTCCCAATACACCCAACTCATTGTCCGCCGCGTGCGCGAGCTCGGCTACTTCGCCAAGCTTTACGCCATCGAGGATTTTCCCGAAATCGGTAAACCTGGGGCGATCATTCTATCAGGCGGACCGAAGAGCACCAGCGAGGCCGACGCGCCGGATCTGGATTTTGAAGCGCTCAAGGCCTTCAACGTCCCGGTCCTCGGCGTCTGTTATGGAATGCAGCTCCTCAACATCAAGTTCGGCGGCAGCGTGGAAGCCAGCAACCGCCGCGAGTATGGCCCGGCCAATTTGTTCCCGGCGGAAAGTGTGGGTCTCTATGAGGGGATTTCCGCTTCGTCGCAAGTCTGGATGAGCCACTCGGACACGGTGAAAATCATCCCCGACGGCGCGAAGGTCATCGCCGCGAACCAGCACGGCACTCCTGTTTCATTGCAATGGGACGACTTGTTTTTCGGCATCCAATACCACCCGGAAGTCACGCACAGCCACGAAGGATTGCAGATCCTGAAAAATTTCCTCGATCACGCCAGCAACCTTTTGCCGTTCCACATCGACGATTTCAAGCGCGAGATGATCGATAACATCCGCGAAACTGTCGGCACCCGGCAAGTCGTCTGCGGTGTCTCCGGTGGCGTGGATAGCACCGTTCTAGCAGTTTTGCTCCAACATGCCGGGGTGAAGGTGCGGGCGATCTTCGTCGATAACGGCCTGCTCCGCAAAGACGAGGCGGCGGTGGTCCAGGAAAACTTCAAACGCATCGGCGTGGAGATCGAAACCGTGGATGCCTCCGAGAAATTTCTCACCGCACTTGCCGGCGAGGGCGATCCCGAGAAGAAGCGCAAGATCATCGGCAATATGTTCATCGAAGTCTTCTGGGACTCCGTGGGCGATGCCGAAATGCTCGCGCAAGGCACTCTCTATCCAGACGTGATCGAAAGCGCGTCGAACGCGAAGTCCAAAGCTTCCGTCATCAAAACCCACCACAACCGGGTTCCCAAAATCCTCGAACTCCAGGCTCAGGGAAAAGTGTTGGAGCCTCTAGCAGAACTTTTCAAAGATGAAGTCCGCGAACTCGGCACCGCCCTAGGCATTCCCGAAGACATCCTCCAACGCCACCCGTTTCCCGGCCCCGGTCTATCCGTCCGCTGCCCGGGAATCGTGGACAAGGAGCGGCTCGACATCATCCGCGAGTGCGACGCGATCTTCATCGGCAAGCTCAAGGAACACGGTTGGTATGACAAGGTCTGGCAGGCATACGCCGGCCTCATCCCGGTGAAAACCGTGGGCGTCAAAGGTGACGAACGCAGCTACGAATGGGCCACCAACCTCCGTGCCGTCATCTCCGAAGACGCGATGACCGCCGACTGGGTGGAGCTTCCCTACATCATCCTTCGCGAAACCAGCCACCGCATCCTCAACGAGGTGAAGGGCATCAACCGCGTGCTTTACGACGTATCCACCAAGCCACCCGCCAGTATCGAGTGGGAGTGAGGAGTGGCGCGACTCCTTATTCCGATGTCTTCCCCCGACAACCGCGCCGTCTCCGCTCTCTTCCGCGTTTTCGGCGGGGCGGGCGAGTACGTCGTCGCCGATGTGCAGGAGCTTGCAACTTGCCGCGGCATGCACGGTGGCGAGATGATGGCTTTCGCGGTCCTCGTGCCGCTAACGGTTCTGGTGGCTCTTGGCGACTGGCTGAGCAGATCGCTTGGAATCGCCGGATGCTTGTTAGCTGTGCCGCTGGGACTTGGTGTGCTGCAATTCCTGCCGTTTGTGTTCGGCGTGAAATGCCAATCCATGCAGTGGTGGCTGTGGCTGGCCGCTTGCGTTGCGTGGGCGATCTTCCGCCGCGATGCCGGGGGAATCGTTGGGGTTGGCGCCTACGTGTGGATCGCAGTGGCAGTGATGAGTCTGGCCGCCACTCTCGTGTTAGGTTGGCAAGCCTCGATGCGTTGGTCCGGGAAATCCGGCATGGCATGGCGGATGTTTCTTTTCGTTGGTCTGCACGCTATTGCCATCGGGATCGGCTTCAAAGGGGGCTGGCCTTGGGCGGTGCTTTGCGCTGCGGTAGTCGCCGGGTGTTGTTGTTGGACCATCCTCAATCCGTATTGCCAGTGGCTCGGTCCAGTGCGTTGCACGACCGATGGTGAAATTTTAATCACCATCGACGACGGCCCCGATCCCCGTGACACGCCGGTGCTGCTCGACCTGCTAGACCGTCACCACTCCAAGGCGATCTTCTTCATGATCGGCGAAAAAGTCCGTGCTCATCCCGAACTCGCCCGCGAGGTCGTGCGCCGAGGCCATGAAATCGGCAACCACACGCTCACTCATCCGGCCGGTTCATTCTGGTGCGCCGGACCGTGGCGGACGCAACGTGAAATCGCCGGTTGCCAGCAAGTGATCGTGGAAATCACCGGCATCAAACCGCGGTGGTTCCGGGCACCGGTCGGGCATCGGAATCTGTTCACCCATCCCGTCGCAAGTGCTCTTGGACTTGAGGTGATGGCTTGGAACCGCCGGGGTTTTGACGCGGTGGAGAAAGACGCGGGGAAAGTGCTGGCAAGGATTCTGCCGGATTTAACGAAGGGCGACATCGTCCTGCTCCACGAGGCCACGCCGATCGCGGCGGAGGTGGTGGGGGGAGTGCTGGAGAGTATGTAGTTCAACCCTTTAGGGTGTTTTCGGAGCGCAATGAAGACACCCTAAAGGGTTAGACTACGTGCGAAGATTTAGCGGCGACCGGTGATCGCCGCCACGCTTTCGAGGGCCTTCACGCGTTCTTGGATCGCGAGGCCGAAGCGGTCAGTTTGGATGGTGTAATTCCACGGGTTCGCCTCGTCGCCAGTCTTGCGCGAGGCGGCGAGCCAGTTGTTTTCCTGGCGCGGGCGAAGGACTTCGCTGCGGCCGACGAGAACCCTAACGATCTTGTCGGGCGTGGGAGTGACGGCGAGCGGAAGAATGCGGTCGGTGGTCGCGGTGGGAAGCACCCAGAAGACGCGGAGGCCTTCGGTTTCGAAGTAGCTGGTCCACCATGTTTGGACCATGGCGTTCGCCTCGGATTCCAGCAAGCCACAGGCGGCGAGGCCGGTTTTCAGGGATTCATAGACGGGCGCGGGAAAGCCTTTGGTGACGGTGGTTAGAGTGGACTCCGTGAGATCGAGGGTTTCCCCGGACTTGAGGCCACCGGGCCGTGCGCTCCACGAGATGCGGTCGCCGTTCTGTTGGAAAACGAGGAGGTAGGGAATGTCGCCGGCGGTTTGGTTTTTCAGATGCAATGTCTCATCGGCGGAGACGGTGGTTAGAAGGCCGGGTGTGAAGTTGCCGAGGCCGCGGTAGAACAGATAGTTCTCGGTTTCGCCGGAGCCGGTGCGGACGATGTTGGCTTCCGGGACGCGGGCGCGGAGCCAGTTGACGGTGTCGCGGGGCTTGAAGGCGAGGGTGGAGTGGGATTCGGCGGGGGAGAGGACATCGACGTCCCACTCGATGCCGCCGCGATAAGGCTTGGCGAAATCCATCCGCCACTTCTCGAGGGGAACCGGATTTACGCCCGGGTGGGCGGACGGCGGTGGCTCGGGCAAAGTCTCGCCACCGCTGCGGTTGGGATACCATTGGCTGATGGTGCCGCCGTCGAAGCCGACGTGGATTGCGGCGTGGAATGCCTTGTCCGAGTGGAAATAAATGACGGGAGTTTCCATCTTCACCGTGACGCCGGAAAGTGGTCGCTGGCCGAGGCCTTTGGAGCCTGGGGCAAAACCGACGAAGCCGTGGGATTTGGCGAGGGCAGCAAATTTGTCCTCCGATGGATTCTGGCCGTTTTCAAATCCGAAATGCGAGTGGACGAAGGCGGGGAGCTCCACTTCTTCGCGTTGGAGACCGGTGAGGAGAGTGC
This sequence comes from Akkermansiaceae bacterium, assembly GCA_031371325.1. GTDB lineage: Bacteria > Verrucomicrobiota > Verrucomicrobiia > Verrucomicrobiales > Akkermansiaceae > Luteolibacter. The sequence goes on from JANMJJ010000107.1 coordinate 34,439, forward strand.
CGTCGGAGCCAGCGACGCTGGTAAAGGTGCCCCACTCGTGAAGCTGATAGGCGCTGGCGGCGTGGAGGGAGAACGCGAGCGTGGCGATGAAATGCGTGGTGGTTTTCATGACATCTGGAGGGATGCACTTGAAACGGGTTTCACGCAAGAATCTTTCCGGGCGTTGACGGAGAGATTTTACGGAGTGGGCGACGCTCGTAGGTAGTTTAACCCTTTAGGGTGTTTTCATTGCGTCACGAAGACACACTAAAGAGTTAGACTACGTGCGAAGAGTTCATCACGCCAACGGATATTCGCCGTCGTCGTCGATGCCGTGCCAGCCGAGGCGGCCGAAGGCGCGGAGGATGGAGGTTGTGGGTTCGCCTTCTTCCTCGCCCTCGCCGTGCTCGATGGTGGCAGAGCTGCTGAGGCCGCGGTTGCACTCGATGGAGATGACGGTGGTGTAACAGTCGAGGTAGATCCAATCGCCCCAGGCTTTGGCTTCATGGCGTGGCTCGAAGTGTTCCTTGCGGAGGGCGGCGAGGATCTCGGTGACGGCGCTGGGAGTTTCGGACTCCGGGAGCTTGATGATGGTTTCCATGTGAAGGTGGGAGAATGGGAAAGGAGATTGGATGAAGGGTGGCGGAATTCAGGCAGCGGGTCGAGGATCATTCGCGAAAGTTGCTTCGCAAAGTTTGGCATAGGCACCGCCGAGTGCGAGGAGTTCGGCGTGGGTGCCTTGTTCGACGAGCTTGCCGTGGTGGAGGACACAGATGCGGTCGGCCTTTTGGACGGTGGAGAGGCGATGTGCAATGACGAAGCATGTGCGGTCCGAACGAAGATTTTCGAGGGCTTCCTGGACGAGGCGCTCGGTGTGGTTGTCGAGCGCGGAGGTGGCTTCATCGAGGAGCAGTAGCGGGGGATTTTTGAGCAGCGCGCGGGCGATGGAAAGGCGTTGTTTTTCCCCGCCGGAGAAGCGGCTGCCGCGCTCGCCGGCGACGGTGTCGAGGCCATCGGGACTGGCACGGACGAAGAAGGCGGCGTTGGCGGCTTCGAGGGCGGCCCAGATTTCCTCGTCGCTGGCGTCCTGTTGGGCGAGCTGGAGATTTTCGCGGAGGGTGGTGTTGAAGAGGAAACTTTCCTGGGTGACGTAGCCGAGTTGGTCGCGCAGCCATTCCTTGGAGAGGCTTTCTAACGGGATACCGTCGATGAGGATGCGGCCGGAGGTGGGTTCGTAGAAACGGGTGAGGAGATTGAGGATCGTGGACTTGCCGGCACCGGTGGCTCCGACGAGGGCGATGGTTTCGCCGGGAAGGGCTTCGAGGGTAAGGCCGTTGATGGTGGGCGCTTCGTCAGAGTAGGAGAACGAAACATTTTCAAATCGAACATGGCCGGTCATCACCGCAGGTCGCTCGCCTTCGGTGAGGTTTGTTTCGTCCGGCGTGTCGATGATTTTGAAAACCCGCTCGGCGGAGACGATGCCGCGGGTGAAGGTCTGCGAGAGGGTGTTGATGCGGGAAATGGGATCGAACAGGAAGCCCCAGGCGACCAGGAAGGAAACGACGACGCCGGGCTGGATCTGGCCGTTCAAAGCAAACCACGCGCCGCACGCGACCATCAAAATGATGCCGGACTCGGCGATGAATGACACGCCGGGCCAGACCAATGACTGGCCGCGCATGACAGTCATGGTGGTTTCCCCGACCTTGCGGGATGCCTTGTCGAAGTTCTCTAACGCTTGCGGCTCGACGGTGTAGGCTTTGATCTGGCGGATGCCTGATAGATTGTCGTGGAGAATGGCGTTGAGCGCGGAGGTGGCGTCAGAGGATTCCCGCCACATCGGCTCAGAGCGGCGGCTCCACCACGTGGTGATCAGGCCGATGAAGGGCAGGGGGATCAAGGTGACCAGCGTGAGCTGCCACGAGTGATAGAACATGTAGCCCACCACGATGATGAACTGCAGCACTGCGGCGATGGCTTGGTCCACGCCCTCGATGATGATGCGGTTGGTGGTGGGCACGTCGTTGGCGACGCGGGACATGATTTCACCCGACGAGTTGGAATCGAACCATTTCACAGGCAGGCGCTGGAGTTTGTCGTAAAGTTCCACCCGGATGAGGTGGGTGAGTTTGAGTTCGAGCGAGTTGTTGAAATAGGTGCGCAGCGTGAACAGCAACTGCCGCACCAAGATCGCGCCGATGCCGATGGCGGCGGTGGGGATGATGAGATCCGGGCGTTTTTTCGCGATGATCACATCGATGAACTGCATCGTGATGCCCGGCAGCACGAGAACGAGCACGGTGCAGGCGACCGCCATCAGCAGCGAGAGCGCGCTCTGCAAGGGGTAGCGGAAAGTGTGGCGGAGGATCCGCACGAGTGTGGCCATCCGGGAGCTTGTTGCCGGACAT
>JANMJJ010000122.1:0-6504 GCA_031371325.1 Akkermansiaceae bacterium
CGGCGGCTGGCGGAAAAGGCGGTGCCGTTGAGGGAAAGGTTGATCGCGGGGCTGGGGAAAATCGGAGGATAGACGCGGCGACCGGGGCTCGCCGCTACATGCCTTGCCAGTGGAGTTTCTGGCGCAGGGCACCGTAGAACGAACGACCTTCAAGGCGCAGGAGGTTGAAGGAGCTGGATGCCTTTTTCACCTCGACGCGATCACCCGGTTCGATGTGGGTGTTGTCGCGGCCATCGACGGTGAAGATCATCGGGCTGCTGTCGCGGTCCTCGGACGAGAGTTCCACGGTGGAATCATCCGATAGAATCAACGAGCGCTGGCTGAGGCTGTGGGGGCAAATGGGCGTGATGACAAACACTGCGGCGCTCGGTGCGATGAGCGGTCCGCCGGCTGATAGGGAATAGGCGGTGGAGCCGGTGGGCGTGGCGACGATCAAGCCGTCGGCCCGGTAGTCATTGAGCAGGTCGCCGTTGACGAGTGCGCGCAACGAGACGAGGCGGCCGGTATCGCCGCGGGCAAGCGTGACTTCATTGAGGGCGATGAAGGATTCCGGCGGTTTTCCCTGGCGGTGTACGGTTGCTGCTAACAAAGTTCGGACACTCGTGGTGAATCGCCCGTCCGCGATCGCGGCGGCGAACACTTCGAGTTCATCATCGGTGCAACTGGTGAGAAACCCGAGGGTGCCGATGTTGATTCCCGCAACGGGTTTTTCAAAACTGCCGAGCTTCGAGAGGGTGTGAAGCATGGTGCCGTCGCCGCCGAGCACTGCGGCGATGTCCACATGATGGGAAAACTCCGCCGCCGGGATGCCGCCGCTTTCACCGGCGAGGAGCGCGGTGTCTTCATCCAGCACGGTGGTGCAGCCATGGGATTCCAGCGCGGCACGGAGGGCGTGAAGGGTGGCAAGCGAGCCAAGTTTGTGAGGATTTACGAGGATTCCGACATTCACGATGCAGTAGCCATACGAACCATTTGGGAGAGTGGCAAGCAGCGCGAGCGGGTAAACGGAATCTAAGCGACGGCGGTCTTGGGTGGGACGACGAGTTTCCGGAGGGTGGGGATCAAGTCGTTGAGTTCGTCAACCACGATGAATTCGCCATCGTAGCACCAGATGCCGAGCATTTCGATGAGCGGGGTCCAGAAGTGACGGCCGTTCGCGTCCTTGCGGTTGAAGATGATCACCGGCTTGCCGGTCATCGAAGGGTGGCCCTGGTGTTTGAAAATCATCAGCGCGAGCATTTCCTGGACGGTTCCCGAGCCACCGGGAAAAATGACGAAGGCATCGGAGTGCTGGATCATGATTTCCATGCGGGTGTAGATGTCCGGCTTGAGCCAGAAGCTGGAGAGACCGACTGGGAGCCCTTCGAGTTCGATGATATGCGGGACGTTGGAGCCGCCGGTCCAGCCGCCGGCATCGACCGAGCCGCGGACGACTTCGCCCATGATGCCGGAGCTGCCGGCACCGGAAACGCAACCGAGATTGTTTTCCGCGAGCTGTTTGCCGAACTCGTAACCATCGCCCAAATAGGCCGGATCCTCGATGGAGGCCGAGCAAAAGACGCAGACGCTGCCCTCGTGAGTGGCGGGTAGCGGCGTATCGAAGGAACCCACGGTGCTGGTGCCGATTCTTTCGCGGCTGACGCTCGGGATTCCCTCGCGGCGGGTGGTTTCGAGGATTTCGAGCACCTCCTCGGGCGATTCGGCGGGAAGCAGGTAGTCTTGGTGGTTTTGTTTCACCGTGCCGAGTCCGTTCAAGTGGGTGAGCAGGGCAAACAGACGGTTCCACGAGCCATCGGAATTGAGCAGCACCGTGGGCTTTCCGGAGAGATTCACATCGAGCGTTTGGTAGCCGACGAAGATGGAGACGGCCTTGAACAAATCTTCGAGCGTGGCCCCGGGAGTGAAGACGAAGGCGTCGGACTCGATGATCTTGCGCTCGATGTTCGACAGGGAAATCCGTTGGTCGCCGTTGGAATTGTAGATGTCCCAGCCCTTGCTGAAGAGGCTGTAAAGGAGACGGGCACGGACTTCGCGATTGGGGTCTTTTTCACCGCGAACGGTTCCAGCAAGGCGGACTTTAGGCATGATTTTAATGGGTGAGCGAGCAGCTTAGGCATTTTCCTTACCGATTCGCACGATTATTCGTCGGATCGGCCTGACATCTGCATACTCAAGCGCATGGATCCATTCATGCAAGCGGCACTTGAGGAGGCACGCCAGGGACTTGCCGAAGGCGGCATTCCCATCGGCAGCGTGCTGGTTCACGACGGGAAAATCATCGGCCGCGGCCACAACCGCCGCGTTCAGAAGGGCAGCACCACTCTCCATGGCGAGATGGATGCCTTGGAAAACGCCGGGCGTCAGAGCGCATCGGTTTACCGCGAGTGCGTCATTTATACCACCCTTTCCCCCTGCCCGATGTGCAGCGGGGCGATCCTGCTCTACGGGATTCCCAAGGTGGTGATCGGCGAAAACCAGACATTTCTCGGCGATGAAGCGCTGCTATGCTCCCGCGGCGTCGCGCTGGAAGTGCTCAACGCGCCGGAGTGCATCGCGCTGATGACCCGCTTCATCGCGGACAAGCCGGAACTTTGGAACGAAGACATCGGCGAACCTTGACGATCTGACGGCCTTGCCGTTTCATGCTGCCAACGCACATGAATTCCATCCAAGCCATCTCGATGACCCTGCTGGCCTCGGTCCTGACGGCGACTGCCGCGCCGCGTTTCGCCCTGGTGCGGGTCAAGGACATCTACAGCGGATTGCCTTCGACGGTGTCGTTCCAGCAACAGCTCAAGAAGGAGCGCGATGAAATCATAAAAGACCAGCGTGCCGAGCAACTCCGTAAGGCCATCGGCGAGCTTCAAGCGCTGCAAGCCCAGCTTTCGGACAAAGCCAACCCGCTCGACGAGGCGACGAGCCGCACGCTGGCCCGGACCTATGAAATCAAGCGCCAGGAGGCCCAGACGCTCCAGCAGGACTTCGAGAGCTTCAAGGCGGAGCAGGAAAAGGTGATCAACCGCAAACTGGTCACAGGAATGCGGGCCTCGCTCAACCGGATCATGAAGGCGACCCAGGAAATCTCCGCCAAACGCGGCTTTGATTCGGTTTTCGATAGCTCGGGAAACACCAATACCGGCGTGCCGTTCGTCATCTTCAGCAAAAACGCCACCGATCTAACCGCCGAGATCCAAGCCGCGCTGAAGGAGCCCGAGGCGGCGACCGCTATCGAGAAACCCGCGGATGCGCCCGCCAAAAAACCCTGATTCATTCCAATTTCCATCAACCCCATGGATCTCTTCAACCAAGTCATTCAACAGCCGTTCACCTGGGGCCTGCTGCTCGGGCTGCTGATCACCGCCTTCATCTGGAAGTCAGGGTTCACCGCCCGCCGCACTGTCTCCCGCGACTTGAAACGGGTGGAAGGTGAAATGAAAAACCTCCAGAGCCACCTCAACACCCAGCTCAAAATCAACGCCAGCGGCAACGAGTCGTTGCAAGCCGAGTTGGAATCCCTGCGCAAACAGAACGAAACGCTGCGGGTCAACAACGCCGCGCTCCAACAAAAGCCCGGCCGGGCCGAGCAACGACTGCTCCAAATCCAGGAAATCGCCATCCGCACGATGCGCGAACAGGCACCCGGATTCGCCTCGGCCTGGGAGAAAGCACTGCGCCAAGGTGAGGCGGAAGTGGATGCCTCAGAATCCGGCTTGGCCAAGCTGGTCCGCCGGGTGATCCCGGGACTGGGGAATTCCGCTCCCGCACAAGCGGCGCTGATCGTGACCGAGGAGACCACGGACCGCCCGTGATCATCCAAGCGGTGTGGCGCTGCGCTTCCCACCGCAGTCCATGGTCACTTCACCCGGTAATGCCCGGTGAGAGGGAATTCCAACAACCGGTCTTCCTCCCTCGCGCCCCCGCCGATGTTGTGGATCACCATTGGCCGGCCATCAGGCGTCTTGTGGTCGCTCACGATCATGACATGCGGCAGTGTCTTCGCCACCGTGCAGGTGACGATATCGCCGGGGAGGAATTTCGGGACGTCGCCGGCTTTCGGCGCGGCTTGCTCGAAGCCCTTGCGTTTGAAAAACACCCGGAGGTTCGGTACCCGGCGGTGGTCGATGTTCTTGTCCGGTTTCGCGAGTCCCCAATTTTTCGGATAGACGGAAAAATTCCCGCGCATGTCCTCGTTGACGAGCTTCTGCAAATCCTTCGACAAGCCATCGCGCAAAGCCCGGATGACCACATCGGTGCAAACGCCCCCGGCCTGCGGCACGTCGCCGTTAGGAAAGCTCAATGCCACGTAGTCCGGCACGTAGCTGGTCGTGACGCCGATCTGCTTGCGCGCGGCAGCGACGATCTTCCCGCCGGTGTCCGCATGAAGCGGCAGCAGGGTGAGCAGGAAAAAGGCGAATGGCTTGAGCATGGGAGTGTGGGTTGTTGCAGGCACCGCGAATCTGGCAAATCCGGCGAATCGTTCAATGACACAAAGCGAAGAAGTCGGTCCCGCGTCTCGTGGCCACGGAGCGGCGGAACGCGTCCGCCGATGCCAATGAAGGGCCGATGGGGTGAGGCTAACCGCTTCCCATCGTCCTTTCATTGACGTGGGCGATCACGTATCGCCCCTCCTGGGCGTTTTCAAAGATCCAAAGCCGCCGTTGCTGCCGCGCGGATCTTCCAGATTTCCTCGTCGCCGTAGCTCTGCTTCCCCTCGAACGCCCAGACCGTGCCCGGCCACGCGGGATCATCGGTGGAGCGGCCGATGATATGCACGTGCATTTGCCGGACTTGGTTGCCGATGCAGCCGACGTTGAGCTTTTCCGGTTGGAAATGGCTGGAGACGAATTCGCAGACCCGCCGCATGGCAGCCATGGTTTCCTCGTATTGCGCGAGAGGAAGTTGGTGCAAGTCCTCGATGCCCTCGACCTCGGGGATCAGGATGAACCAGGGAAAAAGCGCGTTGTTTTTCAATAGCAGCCGGCAACCACCAAGCCGTCCGAGTTCGATGCCGCCTGCCGCGAGCCGTGGGTGAATTTCAAATGCCATGCTGTGAGACTACACACACCGATCTCGTCCTGTCACCTCATCCCAACGGAAGGGAAATTTCACCAACCCGCTCCCGAGTTGGTGAAGCCGTGATCTCCGAGAACAGCCATCGCGCTTGAAACTTTCCCTGCCGCCTTGACACTCCGGCCATGCGTTTCCTCATTCCCCTGCTGCCGCTTCTCGCCCTAGCCATCGCCCGCGCGGACAACTCCCAGCTCGATGCCTGGCTCAAGCGCCAGGTTTCCATCACCACGCTCGACGCCGCGTTCATCCAGGAACGCAAGCTGCCAGCCCTAAAAAACCCCACGACCACCCCCGGACATCTGTCCTTCTCCAAGCCCGACAAGGTCCGTTGGCAGCTCGGCGAGCCGATGGAAACGCTGGCGGTATCGGACGGCACCACGCTCACGCTGATCGAAGCCGCCACCAAAACCGCCCGCCGGACCGAGGTGAACTCGCCGCAGGCCGCGCGGTTCTCGCTGCTCTCTGGACGGGCGTTCCAATCGCCGGAGAGTTTCTATCAGGCGTTTGAAATCATCGCGTCGCGGGTGGAGTCCGGCATCTATCAATACACGCTCAAGGCCAAGGATCGCCGGGTCCGCGCCCAGATCCCGTGGGTTTTCCTCGATATCGATCCGCAGAAAAACGAACTCCGCGCGATGGAAATGGAACTCAGTGACAAATCCCGGCTGCGCACGGTTTTCAGCAATCCCCGTTTCAATCTCAAGCTGGACGACGCGCTGTTCACGCCGGATCTAACCGGCTATGACGTGAAGTGAGCGCCATGGAAGTGTTGTAGCGGCGGTCTGCGACCGTCGGCGCGGTGAAGGTCTTATGGCCGTCGCTCGACTGGCAGGCCATGGCTACCGCCCATCGCGAGAAAAACCCACCTCAAGCGTTTGCACATGCTGGCGGGTTAAATGGGCCGCGGGGATGGCAATGACTAAGCAGGGCCGTCAGAAGGTCCACCCTCCTCATCTTCCGCCCTTCTTCACCCACGAATCCCGAAGCGCGACGGTGCGGTTGAAGACGGGTTTCGTGCCGGGCTGGTGGTCGATGGCGTCGGCGATGAAGTAGCCGGTGCGCTCGAACTGGCAGGAGAACCCGCCGTCCGCAGCGGCGAGCGCGGGCTCGACCTTGGCGGTTAGAATTTTCAGGGACTCCGGGTTGATGACGGCTAGGAACCCGCCTTCCGCAGCGTCCGGATCTTCGACGGTGAAGAGCCGGTCATAAATGCGGACCTCGGCATCGACGCCGGTGGCGACATCGACCCATTGGATGGCGGCCTTGCACTCGACGCCCGGCGGCGAGTCGGCACCGATGGTGCCGGGCAGGATTTCCGCGCGGATGATGGTGATGTTTCCATCAGCATCTTTCTCGAAGCCGGTGCAGCGGATGATGTGGCCGCCCTTGAGCCGGACATGGCGATCCGGGCCGAGGCGATGGAATTTCTTCTCG
>JANMJJ010000131.1:0-3226 GCA_031371325.1 Akkermansiaceae bacterium
AAGATCGTCGCCGCGGTCGCCTGAAAACTTCAAACTGAAATCTAGCAACTTTTTCTCATGGCCATTCTCATCGACGAAAACACCAAGCTCCTGGTCCAAGGAATCACCGGCAGCTTCGGCGCGCGCCACGCATCTCTATCACTTGCCTACGGTACCAAACTCGTCGCCGGCGTCACGCCCGGCAAAGGCGGGCAGAAGTTTGAAAACGTCGTTCCGATCTTCGACACCGTCAGCCAGGCAGTGAACGAAACCGGAGCCACCGCTTCCGCCATCTTCGTGCCGCCGCCTTTCGCCGCCGACGCGATCCTCGAAGCCGCCGACGCGGGCGTGGAGCTTATCGTTTGCATCACCGAAGGCATTCCCGTTATGGACATGATGCGGGTCAAGGAAGCGCTTCGCGGTTCCAAGTCCCGTCTCGTCGGACCTAACTGCCCCGGCATCGTCACTCCCGGCCGCGGTGAGAAATCGCATGGCGGCTGCCGCATCGGCATCGCTCCCGGCTACATCCACAAGCGCGGCAACGTCGGCGTGGTTTCCCGTTCCGGCACTCTAACTTACGAAGCCGTGTTCCAACTCACTCAGCTCGGCTATGGCCAGAGCACTTGCGTCGGCATCGGCGGCGATCCGATCAACGGCACCAACCACCTCGAAGTGTTGGAAATGTTCAACAACGATCCCGAGACCGAAGCCATCATCATGATCGGTGAAATCGGCGGCAACGCCGAAGTCGATGCCGCGCGCTGGGCCAAGGAAAACTGCAAGAAGCCCATCGCCGGATTCATCGCCGGAGCCACCGCGCCTCCCGGCCGCCGGATGGGCCACGCCGGTGCCATCGTCGGCGGCGAGGAAGACACCGCCCAAGCCAAGAAGCGCATCCTCGCCGAGTGCGGCATCGCCGTCGCGGAGACTCCGAGCGACATGGCGAAGACGCTGCTAGAGCGCTGGGGGAAGTGACAACTGGGAACGCGGAATTCATTCCGCGTTGAAGTCTCGCATTGAATCGTGGACAGATGCCATCCGACCGGATAGGCTGTCTAACCATGGACGTAGCGCAGCCAGCGGAAGACGAACAGCGATTCCATAAACTCATTCTAGCGGTGGTGAGTCTTGGACTTGGTCTCGCCAGCTTGCCATTGATCGGCTTCTTCATGTTCGGCATTGTAGCAATCGTTACCGGTCACTTGGCCAGACGGAGAACTGTCGGTTCACACGCGAGTCCCACCGCCGGCGTCATGTCTGTCATTGGAATCACCTTGGGTTACTCGACGCTCATCCTGGGCAGTGCATATACAATTTCAAATGGTTCCCGAGGTGGAGGTAACACTAAAAGTCAAGCGTCTCTGGCCACAACAATCGCGCTCGAAAGCGCCATCAACTCCATCTACACCGAATACGGCAAGTTACCCGATGTCGGAAGCCGTGTGAGCACCAACTCGCCTGAAGGATTGAAGTTGCCGACACCTGCTGGGCCTCGACGCCAAATCAGACAACGCCCTCAACTCGCGGGCGATCAAGTTCCTCGCCGTCAAAGAGGGCAAGAATAACAAAAACGGCCTGATTTACGCTGCGGATGGAAAATCCGTCGAAGGGCTCTACGATCCTTGGGGCAGCCCTTACACGGTAGAACTTGATGCTGACTACAACGAAGAACTCCACTTCACCTTCGGTTCAAGATTCGCCGATTTGAAAGGTCGACGCGTCGCGGCTTACTCACCGGATCCTGATAAGAAGTTGGGAACTGCGGACGACGTCAAGACTTGGTGAGGTGCTGTCTGAAAAATGGCAGGGACTGTTCTCCGCAACGGTCCAGCGAATGGGAGGCGAATGAAACCGCGCATGAAAAGCTCGGAAATCCGTCCATGGTCGGTCATTCGCAGCTCATTCTCTCGGACCGTCCGGAGGTCGATCCCTGCCTTCGGGCATTTTGCCAACCCATCTATCCAATCTCGTCCCGCAACTGATCCAGGACGCTCTTGAGAAAAACCGTGCGCTGGCGGGCTTCGGCTTTTCCGCTAGACGTTTGCATGGTGCCTTCGAGCGTGAGGAGCTTGGCATAGACATGATCCAGCGTGTAAACGGAATCATCAGGCGGTCGCGATTCGCAAAATGGATCGGCAGCGGCGTAGAACTCGCGCCGCAGCTCGCCACCTAACATTAAGGTGCGGGCTAGGCCGACGGCTCCCAAGGCATCGAGGCGATCCGCGTCCTGGACCACCTTTGCCTCTAACGTGCGGGGCGCGATCCCGGCGGAAAAGCTGTGGGCTTCGATGGCGTGGGCGATTTTATCCAACCGCCCATGCGGCCACTCATGCTCCTCCAACCATGCGACGGCCTGGCGGGCGGCGATGACGGACGCCTGTTTTCTATCAGGCGATGACTTGGGAACGATCACGCAATCATGCAGCCAAGCGGCGGGCATCACGACGAGCCAGTCGGCCGCTTCGGCGGTTGCTAGACGTCGGGCGTTGGTCACCACGCGGTGGATGTGGCTAGGATCGTGGGCGCTGTCAGTGATGCTGTGCTTTTCCAACAGTTTGAGAAAAAGTGCCGGCCAGAAAGAGTCGATTTCGGACATGGTGAATTTGATTCGCTCAGAGTTCCAGCAGCGTTCTGGCGGATTGCAGGGTGTCGATGTCCGCAAGGGTCTTGTCCCGCCGGATTGCCTTGATGCGCGGGAAACGCAGCGCCAACCCCGAGTCGTGCCGTGGCGACGGGCGGATCGCGTCGAAGGCGATTTCCAACACAATGTTCGGCTCCACGTGATGCTGCCGCCGTTCCTTGCGCAGCGTGTGTTTTTTGAAATGCTCGGTTAGGTCTTCGATCTCATCGACAGTGAGGCCCGAGTATGCCTTGCCGATGACTCGCAACTGGCCGTTCGATTCGTCGCGCACGGCGAAGGTGTAGTCGGATAGAACGTCGGAGCGCTTGCCATGGCCTTGCTCGGCGATGACCACCACGCAATCGAGTGTGGGCATCACGCCCTTGAGTTTGATCCACGCCTTGCCGCGCCGGCCCGGCGTGTAGTGGCTTTGCGGGTCTTTCGCGATCAGGCCTTCGTGGCCGTCCTGGAGCGCCTGCTTGAACGCCGTTTCAATCCCCGCCGGATCGTCGGCGGGGTGGAGAGTGATGGTTTCAAAGGGTGAAGCCAGTGACAGCGACTCCAACTTTTCGCGCCGCTCTAGCAGCGGATGTCCCAGCAGATCTTCGCCGTTGTGCCACCCATGTC
>JANMJJ010000133.1:0-8314 GCA_031371325.1 Akkermansiaceae bacterium
AGGAGGCTCGCGACCGGATCGAAAGGTTCCGCCGCAAGCATTACCCGCCGCCGGCGTGGTCCGATAAAAAATGGCAGGAAACGTGCGCCTCGCTGGCCAAGCTTGCCGCCGAGGTTCCCGAGATCGGGACGCCGCAAGTCGGCAGTCCGGTGGCGGATTATTGATCTGCCGCCATCGCGCCCGAGGATTTCCCAAGCCTCGACCACCTCGCGGCAGCCGTGCCGTTAGGCGGCGTGCCGGTGCTGGTGGGCCTGGCCGCGCGTAGCCGGTCGCCGGGAAAAAACCGGCGGCGAAATTGACCGAATTTTTTGATGCGGCACCCGTCATAACGGCTATCTTGGGAAAAATGTCCCCTCAATCATCATGAAATTCATCAGTCACAAACTCGCCGCCGCATTCTCCCTGTTCGCGATCACGACTTCGATTCCCGAAGCCCGATCGGCCGCCGTCAAGTTGAAGGGTTCCGGATACTACCTGCTGGGAAGCTACTACGTTTTTTCCCACGGGGGCAAGGAACAGAGCGGTCGCTACAGCTACCTCGGCACCGATTATTACCACAAGATCGAATACGGCATGGACTACATCACCAACACTTCCGGCTACCGTTCCGGCTCGTTGAGTTATGAATTCTGGGCCCTGCCTTACTACGGCGCGACTTCCGGCATCGTCCTGATGACCCGCGGACTCGGCCCCCTTGCGGGCGGCCAACGTTACGTCAATCTCTATAAGTATGGCTGGGGGATATCTTTGAATCTATACCGTTACCCGGAGCAAAACCTCTGGGAATACACCAGCAGCGGCTGGAAATTCCGGGATTCACTGGCGTTCACACGGAAGACCTTGCTCTGACCTAACTGGATTCACCGAACATGCGCCGGGAATCAGGTCATCTGGTCCCGGCACTTTTGTATCAAGCCGAGCTACGACCTGTTAGTCTGTGAAACCAGTCACCCAAATCATCGGAGGTCTCGTTATCGCACTCTCGTGCGCTACCGGGGGATATTTCCTAGGAAGCCGTGAAGCGGCCTCGAGGTTGCAAGTGGGGCCCGCCGCCCCCGGCAATTCCCCCGCGCTCGTCCGGAGAAGCTCCTCCCCGGCCGTCGAGCCCGCGAAGCTGCGGGCCAGGCTGGACGCTGAGAAAAATCCGCTCGCCCGCTTCAAGATGGCCGAGCAACAACTCGAAGCGTGGGTGGCGAAAGACCCTCGCGATGCCTTGAACTGGCTGGCCAGCCAGCAATCCAGCGGCCGGCGGGACGAGGTCATCCGGATGGCCTTGAAACAGTATTCCGAAACCGATGCCAAGGGAGCCGCCGGCTGGGCACTCCACAACCTAACCGGAGATGACCTGAACAACACTCTTATCGCGATCGCCGAGAATTGGGCACACGAGAACGGAGGCGAAGCCGCCGCATGGTTTCTCGCGCTCCCGGCGACCGCCGAACGGGACGGTGCCATCGAGAACATGTTCTTCGCGTGGGCTTCCAACGAGCCCGCCGCCGCGCTCGCCTATCTGGACTCCAACGCCGGCACCGGCGATCTAACACCAACCCTCCGCCGCGCCGCGCTCGCGGGATGGGCGAAGAGCGACCCCCAGGCCGCAGTCGCCGCCAGCCTGGCCCTGAGCCGGACCAGCAACGACACCGCGCAGTTTGCCAACACCCTCGCCAACTGGGCGACGATGGACCTCGAAGGGAGTTCGCAATGGCTGTTAGCCAATCTGCCGGCCGGCAACGAGCGCACCGAAGCCGCCCAGGAGTTGGGCATCATCTTCGCCCAACAATCGCCCGAAGCCGGGATCGCCTGGCTCGACAAATTAGGTGCCGGCGCGGAACGCGATGCCGCCGCGAGTGCCTTGGTGGCAGGCTGGGCAAGGAACTCTCCCGAGGAGGCCGCCAAGTGGGCAGCCAAACAGAGTTCCAGCAAACTATCAGGAGAGGCGATCTCGGAGATTGTCCACAATTTCCTGCTGAAGGACGCGGCCGGATTCCAGGTTTGGCGCTCCGCCCTCCCGGACGGCCCTTTGAAAAACCAGTTCAATCAAGCAGCCGTTCCCGGAGCTGCCGGGGAGGACAAATAGCGTCCTAGCTCATTTCCCCAGCACCCAGGAAATATGCGGGGTGTAAAGATCCGGCTCTAGCAGAAATGAATCATGGCCTTTGTCGGAATGCACGATGATGTGCATCACATCGACCTTGGCTTCCTCCAGATGCTTCACCAGTTCCGCCTGTTCCTCCGGATAGAAACAGAAGTCGGAATCGATGGAAAACACCAGCCAGCGCTGGCCTGCCAGCCGCGCCCGTTCGAGCAGATCGGCGGGCGTTTCCGCATCGCCCTCGTGGGTGGCATCATAGCGCGACCACATGTCGATGATCCGGAGATAGGTGTTCGCATCGAAGCGCTTCACGAATTTTTTCCCTTGGTGGAGCATGTAGCTTTGGAACTGGTCTCGCACCCGGTACCAGGCGAGTACGTCGTCCGGTTGCACGACATCCTGCCGCGCGCGCCGCTCGATGGAGTCGAGATGGACGAATGTCTTGTGGGAAATCATGCGGGCGAGCACGAGGCCGTAGAGCGGGGCCTCCCCGTCATAGTAATCACCGCCGTTGAAATGCGGGTCGTTCTCGATCGCGAGGATTTGTTCGAACAGAATCAGGCGGTTGAGCACCGTCGTTTTGAATCCGGAGGCAATCACGATGACATTCTTGACGCGGTGCGCGAACCGCGTGGCGAAGGTCATCGCCACTAGGCCGCCGACCGACGGGCCGACCACCGCGTGAAGCCTCTGGATGCCGAGGCTGTCTAACAAGTAACTAAATACCTCCACCTGATCCGCTGCGGACACGGCGGGGAAGGAAGCTCCCCACGGTTTCCCGGTTAGATGGTTCACCGATGCGGGGCCGCTGCTGCCATAACAGCCGCCGAGGTAGTTCGCGCAGATGACGAAATACTTGTCGGTATCGACAGCCTTGCCGGACCCGATCATTGTTTCCCACCAACCGTCGTGCATTTCCGGCTGCCAAAGCGCGCCGACCCCTTCGATGCCGGGATTGAACCCCACCGCGTGATGGGAACCGGACAGCGCGTGGAACAGGAAAATCGCGTTGGAGCGCTCCGCGTTGAGTTCGCCCCAGGTCTCGTAGGCGAGCGTGATCCCCGGGAGCAAGCCGCCGTCGCGTAGCCTCACCGGTTCGGCAGGGCTGCCGGTTTGAAAAAATCGGGTGCGGGTCTCGGCGGGCATGCGCGGAGCCTAGCCCTCGTCCGCTGTCCAAGGCAAGGGCTTGCTAACTTCTTCGGGGATGGTGATGTCTCCGACGAGGATTTTGAGGTTTTTGGGAAAGCGGTCGGCTTTGGTGCGGCGGGTTCTTGCGGGCTTGGATTTTCCTTCGTCCGCTTGCCGGAATGGACGCACCGCGCTTCTTGATTGCAGGAATTTGCTTTTCCAGATGGTCGATGCCCATGTGGCTGCTTGCACCGCAGCCATCGAAGCAGTCGATGATCGCATTGAAAGTTTCAATGATCGCCTCGGCCGGGATGTTTGCTAGAACGTCCACGTCATTGGACGCCCATCATGAAATCCGAACCCAACCGCATCCCGCCCTCAAAAAAATCCGCCCACCCGCCATCTAACATGACCTCGGGATCCCCGGAATCCTGGCCGCGCGGCTTCTGGAGCCTGATGTTCACCCAGTTCCAGGGCGCGTTCTCCGACAACGCCCTGCGCTGGCTGGTGATATTCCCCGTGCTGGCCTCGGCCACCTTGGGCGAGGCGGGCAAGGAAAGTTTCGTCGGGCATTCCTCGCTGTTGTTCGCGGTGCCGTTCTTGTTGTTCGCCACCGTCGGCGGCTGGATGGCGGACCGCTTCAGCAAGCGCTCGGTGATGATCGGCGTGAAGCTGGGCGAAATCGGGATCATGCTCTTCGCCGCAGTGGCCTTGAAGCTGGAAATGCAATCGCTCCAGCTCGCCGCGATCTGCCTGATGGGCTTGCACAGCACGATCTTCGCCCCGGCGAAATACGGGATCATGCCCGAGGTGCTGCCAACCTCGAAATTGTCTGCGGGAAACGGCATCCTCGAGTTGCTCACTTTCATCGGCATCATCCTTGGGATCTACGCCGGCGGCTGGCTGGCGGAGACGCTGGTGCATCGGGAAGTGTGGTGTGGCCTGCTGTTAGCCGCGCTGGCGGCGGCCGGCTTGATGACCAGCATCGGCATCGCCAAGGTCCCCGCCGCCGATCCCGGGAAACGATTCAACCCTAACATAATCGGCGAAATCTGGAACAACCTGCGCGTGATGAAAGCCGACCGCGACCTGTGGCGTGCGAACTGGGGCAACACGGCGTTCTTCTTTATCTCCGTGTTGGCGCAGCTCAATCTCGCACTGTATGCACAGAAAGTTTTCCATCTGAAGCCCACGGAACAGGCCTCGCTCCTGGCCGCGCTGATGCTGGGCATCGGCGTGGGCAGCATGCTTGCGGGCAAGCTTTCACGCGGCCATATCGAATACGGCCTGATCCCGGTCGGTGCGGCCATGATGGCGCTCGCGGGATTCGGCCTTGGCTGGCCGGGCATCGGAAAGCCGGCATTCGCCTGCGCCCTCGGGTTGTTAGGGCTTGGCGGAGGCTTGTTCATCGTGCCCATCGTCTCCGTCTTGCAACATCGCCCGTCGCCACAAACAAAAGGCGCGGTCCAAGGTGCCGTGAGCTGGCTGTCATGGGTAGGCATCGCGGTGGCGTCCGTGATGCAGGGCCAGCTTGCCACCACCTGCCATCTCAGCTACGGCCAGATATTCTGGTTCTGCGGGGTGATCGCCGCCTTGTCGGGACTTTTTGTCACCTGGACCCGGCCGCGGGCGGTGCCGGACATGGTGGCCCGCTGGCGCAACCGCGGGCCGGAATCCCCATCCTAATATACTGGCGCACATCGAGATTTGTGAAAAGGGGGGATAGGCTTCCAGCCTGTCTCTTCCATTCAAAACGTAGAATCCCGCCATGCCCTTTAATCATGACTGGCGTTCCCGCGTGCTTCCTAACAACCGCAGCGAATTCAGGATCACCAGCAACGTCGCGCCAGTGTCGGCGAGGATGGCCAGCCAGAGTCCGGCGTAGCCCATGAAGGCGAGGGTGAGGACGACGGCCTTGATGCCCAGGGCGAAGGTGATGTTGAAGCGGATGACCCGCAGCACGCGGCGGCCGGTGAGGATGGCATCCGCAACCTTGGTTAGATCGTCTTTCATCAGCGCGATGTCTGCGGTTTCGATGGCGGTGTCGCTGCCGATGGCTCCCATGGCGAAGCCGACGCTGGCGAGCGCAAGAGCCGGCGCGTCGTTCACGCCGTCGCCGATCATGCCGACATGGGTGTATTGGCTGACCAGCTTGCGGATGTGCTCGAGCTTTTGCTCCGGCATGAGATCGCCGATGGCTTCGTCGATGCCGGCTTGTTGGGCGATGGCGGAGGCGGTGCGCTGGTTGTCGCCGCTGAGCATGATGACTTTTTCGATGCCGGTGGCGTGGATGCGGCGGAGGGCCTCGGTGACTTCCGGGCGCAGGGTATCGGCGATGGCGATGATGCCGAGGATTTCCCCGGCGCAACCGTCGTGCGGCGCGTGGCCGACGACGGCGAGCGATTGGCCCTTTTCTTCTATGGTTGAAAGCACGGCCTCGACGTCGGGACCGCAGAGGCCGGTGTCGTGGGTCATGCGATGATTGCCGATGAAATGCGGATGACCGTCGATGGTCGCTTGCGTACCGCGACCTGTGACCGAGGTGTAATCGGTGACGGGCGGAATCGTTAGTTTGCGGGCGCGCGCGGCCTCGGTGATGGCAAGGGCTAGCGGGTGCTCCGAGTGAGCATTGATGGCGGCGGCGCGGGCGAGGACTTCGTCCTCCGATAGATCGGAGCAGGAAATGACGGCAACCACCTGCGGCTTGCCTTGGGTGATGGTGCCGGTTTTATCGACAGCAAGCGCACGGAGCTTTCCAACGGATTCCAAATGGACGCCGCCTTTGACCAACACGCCGCGGCGGGCGAGCGCGGTGAGGCCGGAGACGATGCTAACAGGCGTGGCGATGACCAGTGCGCAGGGACACGAGATGACCAGCAGAACCAGCGACCGATAAATCCAGAAAACCCACGGCTCGCCAAAAAGCAGCGGCGGAACGAGGGCCACCAGAATCGCGACCGCGAAAACTGCGGGCGTGTAAATGGCGGCGAAGCGATCGACGAAGCGCTGGGTGGGCGGCTTGTTTTCCTCCGCCTCGCCGACGAGCTGGATGATCCGCGCGAGCGTGGATTCCGAAGCGGGCTTGGTGACGCGGACGATGAGCGAGCCCTCGCCATTGACCGTGCCCGCGTAAACGGGGTCGCCGGTTTTCTTCTCCACGGGCAGTGACTCGCCGGTGATGGGAGCTTGGTTGACGCTCGAATTTCCTGAAACGACCTGGCCATCCAACGGGATGCGGCTGCCGCTTCGGATCAGAATTTCCCGACCCACGGCGACTTCTGCGACAGGAATTTCCTGCTCACTACCATCCGCATTTCTAACGATGGCGGTCGGAGGAGAGAGCTTGAGCAGGGAATCCACCGCCTTGCGTGCCCGGCCGGACGCCCATGACTCCAGCAGCTCGGACAGGGAAAAAAGGAACACCACGCTGGCGCCTTCCGCGCCCTGCCCAATGACCCACGCGCCCGCCACGGCGACGGCCATCAGGACATTGATATCGAGACGGAATTTCTTCAGCGCACCCCATGCGGCAGGAAACACCAGCAGCCCACCGGCCAACGTGGCGGCGGCGAATGCCGACAGCGCCAGCCACGCGGGTGCCGGATAGAACCAATGCAGGAGCAGGCCGATTCCAGTTAGAATGCCGGACGCGGCGACCAGAGCCTCTTGGGGCAGCGGGCTTTCCTCATGGCAATGTTCGCAACTGGAGCAGCCGGATTTTTTCACCGGCTCCTGATGGTGGTTATGCTCGTGGTGGTCGTTCATCAGTTGGTGGGTTCGAGATCGGAATGCGGTTTTCGGAGCAGCCGCGACATTGCGCCAGAGAGGGGCGGATGTCCAACGAAGGACCGCGAACGTCCCGTCGCCGGAGCTGCTCCCGGCGACGGGTGAACCAAAAATCCAGCAATCAAACAATTAACATTGAAATTTGGACATGGATAATCCAGATTTCAATCATTGAAACTGGAAAGACTTCACCTACTCGACGAAATCCGCACGGCCTTGGGCCGCAGTCGGATTGTCGCGCTATTGGGGCCGCGGCAAGCGGGCAAGACTTCTCTGGCGAGGATCATCTCCACGGAACAGGGCGGAATTCTGTTCGATTTGGAAGATCCTACGGATGTCAGCCGCTTGAGTGCTCCCAAGCTGGCATTGGAAAAACTGACCGGCCTGGTGGTGTTGGACGAATTCCAACTGATGCCCGAGCTGGCTCCCATCCTGCGAGTTTTGGCGGATCGCGAGCCATTGCCAGCGCGGTTCCTCATTCTGGGTAGCGCTTCGCCGGATCTCCTCAAAACCTCTTCGGAAACACTCGCGGGGCGGGTCGAGTTCATCGAAATCGGCGGCTTTACCCTGGATGAAACCGGTGTCGCCGCCCAATCCCAGCTTTGGCAACGAGGAGGATTCCCACTTTCCCACCTGGCGGTGGACGATGCCGCCAGCTACCAATGGCGGACGGATTTCATCCGCACGTTTCTGGAACGGGACATCCGCCGTTTCGGCGTGAATACGCCGCCCGAGGCCCTGCGACGGCTCTGGCAAATGCTCGCGCACTACCACGGCGGCGTTTCCAATGGCTCAGAAATCGGTCGCTCATTGGGTGAGTCCAATCAGACCGTCCGCCGCCACCTCGACATCCTGACCCACGCTTTCATGATCCGGCAGCTCCCGCCCTGGTTCGAAAACCTGGGGAAACGACTCGTCCGCCATCCCAAGGTCTATGTCCGGGACACGGGCCTGCTCCACGCTTTGTTAGGCCTCGCGACCCCCGCTGCCGTCGAGGGGCACCCGAAGTGCGGAGCCTCGTGGGAAGGCTTCTGCATCGAACAGATCCTCCGCCGGACCGATGACCGGCAAGCCTGGTTCTGGGCGACCCACTCTGGCGCGGAACTCGATCTGCTCCTCCTCCGCAATGGCCGGAAAATCGGGTTCGAGTTCAAATACAGCGACGCCCCGCGAACCACCAAATCCATGCACAGCGCGGTGGAGAGCCTGCAACTGGAAAAACTCATCGTCGTCCATCCGGGCGATGCGGGTTACGAGCTAACAGACCAGATCCAGGTCCGATCGCTCCCGGCGGCGTTGCTG
The DNA here is from genome assembly GCA_031371325.1 of Akkermansiaceae bacterium. Classification (GTDB taxonomy): domain Bacteria; phylum Verrucomicrobiota; class Verrucomicrobiia; order Verrucomicrobiales; family Akkermansiaceae; genus Luteolibacter. Next base: position 8,309 of record JANMJJ010000133.1, read on the forward strand.
GAACTT
>JANMJJ010000144.1:0-6554 GCA_031371325.1 Akkermansiaceae bacterium
CCAAACCCGCCAAGAAGACTCACCCCTCGCCGCCCTGCACATCGAGCACATCCGCCCGCTCAAGCACGGCGGCACCGACGATGAATCGAACCTCTGTCTCGCCTGCATCGACTGCAATCTCCACAAAGGCCCCAATCTCACTGGAATCGATCCACTGACCGACACGGTGACTCGGCTCTTTCACCCACGCCAACAGCGCTGGGATGAGCATTTCAGATGGGATGGCATTCACATCATCGGCCAAACCGAGATTGGCCGCACCACCATTCGCGTTCTCTGCATGAACAACGACGAGCAGTTGGAACTGCGCATGGCTGGCGAATAACCGAAGGCCATGACGATGAATGATAATCCACTCACAATTTGGCTACAGCCTGTAGCCAAATTGGCCCCAATAAGGAGCCACGACACTCCTGTCGTGCCGCCAATGAAACGCGAAAGAACAACGCGCGAAGCTCCCCACTTTCTCCCCCCATTGGCCCGGCGGACAAGAGTGTCCACCCTCCGGTTGACGATTTCCCCACTCAACCGTATTCAAGGAGTGTGGGAGTCTCTCCCACATTCTTACTCTTCATTTCAGCATCTCAGCTTTTCAGGATTTCAGCTTTTACCCCACATCGCCATGGCATCTAAACCACGCAAGCCCGGCCCAAAACCATCGGAAGAGCCTCGCATCTCCCGAGGCCGCACCCGTCCCGAGGCGATTTTCCCGGTGGCACCACCTGCCTCGGCGTTACCAGAGACCTACGCCGCCACGCTTCAGGAGATCAAGACCCACCTCCGCAACGCCCGCATCCGCGCCATTCTCGCGGCCAATCCCATGGTCATCGAAGCGTATTGGCACACCGGGAAAATCATTCTCGCCCGCCAGCAGGAAGCCGCTTGGGGAGCCAAAGTCATCGACCGCCTTGCCGCCGACCTTCAGGAAGCCTTCCCTGACATGGGAGGTCTGTCTTCCCGCAACCTTCTCTCCATGAAGCTCTTTGCCGAGGCATTCCCGGACGGCGCAATTGCGAAACAACCTGTTTCGCAATTGCCTTGGGGTCACGTTCTCCAGAAGAAAGAACAGGCTCGTCGCCGAGTATGCCCTGCGCGGCTTGGACCAATCCATCGCCGTCGCCGCCTGGCAGACCCAACTCACCGAATCCCTCCCGGAGGAACTGCGCGGCAGTCTGCCCACCATTGAGGAAATCGAAGCCGAGCTGGCTGGCGACCTTCCGCCCGAATCCCCAAAACAAGGAGAATCCCATGACTGACGCACTCGAAATCCGCCGCGACAGTCCGGCGTATCCTCCTAAAAGTGGCTGTGGCGTCCCGCCGCAGGCCGTTGCAGGAGGCGTCTCGCCTCCCGTCTTCCGCCCCCAAGTTGACGATTTTCCGCCTCAACCGTATTCAAGGAGTGTGGGAGTCTCGCCCACATCTTCCTTTTAAATTTCAGCGTTTCAGCTTTCAGAATTCTTGTCCCGGCATAGTAACACGACGCCGGATCAGCTTTTACCACGCTTCTCCCTCTTCCCAAAACCACCGCACCGCCAGCCTCTTTTCTGCTCACGGCTCACTCAGCACTTCTTCTCTTCCCACCTTCGCCCCTTCAATCTACCATGCCCGCCCGCCGCAAACCATCCTCTGACGCGCTACCTGCCGGAAAGAAAACGGCCCTCGCCAAGACATCAACCACCGTCACCGGATCAAGTCCGGCGCTCGTGACTGACCTGCGCCAGATCATCCTCAGTGCGCGTGAACAAGTCGCCCGCGCCGTGGATTCCGGGCTAGTCTTGCTCTACTGGTCCATTGGCCACCGGATCCGCACGGAGGTGCTCGATGGAAAACGGGCTGCTTACGGAAAGGAAATTGTCTCCGCAGTGGGGAGACAATTGGCCGAGGAATTCGGTGATGGCTTCAGCGACAAGAACCTGCGGCACATGATTCGCTTCGCCGAGGTATTTCCTGACCTCACAATATTGCAATCACTGGTTGCCAAATTGAGCTGGACCCACTTCAAATCGATCATCTACATCGACGACTCCCTCAAGCGAGATTTCTACGCAGAAATATGCCGGATCGAAAACTGGAACACCCGCACGCTCCGCGGAAAAATCGATTCCATGCTCTTCGAGCGCACCGCCCTCTCCAAGAAGCCTGCGAAACTTGCGGATATGGAGCTCGCCAAACTCCGCACCGAAGACCGGATGACCCCTGATCTCGTCTTCCGCGATCCCTACGTCCTCGATTTCCTCGGCTTGAAAGACACCTATGCGGAACGGGATCTGGAAACCGCCATCCTCCGGGAAATCGAAAGTTTCATCCTCGAACTCGGAACCGGATTTGCCTTCATCGCCCGCCAGAAGCGAATGACCATCGACAACGAGGATCATTACCTCGACCTGCTATTCTATCACCGCCATTTGCGCCGCATGGTGGCCATCGAACTCAAGATTGGAGAATTCAAGGCCGCCTACAAAGGCCAGATGGAGCTTTATCTCGCCTGGCTCGACCGCCACGAACGCGTTGCCGCCGAGGAAAAACCCATCGGTCTCATCCTCTGCGCCGGAAAGAAGGAGGAAACCATCGAACTCCTCGACATGGAGAAAGACGGAATCCGCGTCTCCACTTACTGGACCGAAGCCCTCCCCAAAGACCTGCTCCGCAAAAAACTCCATCAAGCCGTCGCCACGGCCCGGGCAAACCTTGAGGCACGAAAGCAGGAAGCGACCGGACTTGGAATAAACTCCGCCGCCACCAAACCATCAAAGAGTGCACCCACACGTCAGCAAGGCCAGTTTCTCGCCTTCATCCGCGAATACATGATGCGCAACGAACAGGGGCTGGCACCCACCCATGCCGCCTTCCAAAAGTTCTTCAACCTCACCCCGCCATCCGTGAATTCCATGCTGATTCGCCTCGAACAGCGCGGCTTCATCCGGCGCTCCCCCGGCCAAGCGCGCGGCATCCAGCTCATCATCAGCCCCGATCTCATCCCACCCCTCGAACGATCCTTCAAATTCTGAACTCCACCCTTCTTCCTCTCCCCAAACCACCGCCCCACCAGCCTCTTTTCTGCTCACTGATCACTGCTCACTTCTTCAACCCTCTCCCTCTCCATTTAAGCGTTTCAGCTTTCAGAATTTCAGCTTTTTCCCCACTGCCCCCTGCTCTCCGCCAGCAGCGTGAAGCGACTCAAATAAACCCGCCCCGAACACACCTATGCAAGACAAAGACAACTCCATTGGCAGGCAAACGCAGGACAGCGAAGAAGAGCCCGTTATTTTCAGATACAGAATCCCAGTGCCGGTTGAAGTATGCCTTGGGAGAACTGCAGGATCGCAGGAATTCGATGAAATTATGATTGGCCGCTTCACGCGGATTTCGTTTCACCGAACGTTGAGAATTCCCGAAGACGGTCGCGACTACCCGTTGCCCGCAGGACTTGGCAGGTTTCCCATCCATCGGGTTGAGGACTACGCGGAGAAAGTTCCGGCAAAGTGGCTGCAAGAAGGCGGGTTCTTCATTCCGCTTTATCAAAAGGAAGCTCTCTTCCTCCAGTTTGATGGCCCCAAATGGCACCCTACCATCGCCAAGGTTTGCGTTGGGAGGATCAACGCAATTACGGGCAAGCCGTATTCCGAAGGGCTGTCCCGGCAGCAACAGGATTATGTCGTGATACCAAATCAGAAATGGCTTGATGGCATTTGCTCAGGCGAAGGCTTGGTGAAACAGTTTGTCGCGATGCCGCTTGGTCAGGGCTACACCATCGAGGCGCAAATTACCGACGAGGAGAAATTTGGCGGTTTCCAAATTGTGCAAATGGCTGCTGTCGAAGGCCGATTCCCTCAACGAAACCCGGATCTTGACGCTCATATTCGTGAATCTGAAGCTAGAAAAAGATGGGAACAAAGTCTCAACGCAGGCCCTATGTCTCTCCACGCGGGCCCCTTGTCGGCTGTGTCTTCTCTCCGCGCCGGCGCCTTGCCGGCTCCTTGTCAGGTTGAAGACATGTCAATGGGAATCGCTGCGGGCGGGAGCCTCAAGCAGCAAATTCAAAAAGACACTTACGGCATCGACTCGTGGAACCCCAAAAGAAAGCGGAGCCTGACCATCCACCTCGTGAACAGTATAGCCTACAAGGAAATCACGGGGCTTGAACCCCCATCCTCGCCGATCACTGTTGCTGCATACGAACGAGCCAAAATCCCATGGTATTCCCACTACGACGAAACGGTTCCTATCGTCAAACCACCATCGATCTTCAAACGCATTTTGGGTATCTCAGCTATTGAGAAGAAGCGAGGAATCAACCAGCCTGACGACGTTGTTCAGCGATTTATTGCCACACAAAAGATCCATAAAATCAGGACTCCCGACAAAAACGAGGCGTCAAGCGCTTTCAGAAAACGTGCATACGAAAGCCGATCAAAGGAATGGTGGGAAACCGCCGTCCGCGAGATCAGCTACGTGATTGATTTGGATGTCGATGTCAGTGCAGACGATTTTGTACTGAGAAGCTGCTGTAATTATCACCTTGGTCAATTCAGGGATGGGGCAATCGATGGTTCTCTTGGTTTAGAGAGGAACAAAGGGTGCGTCGAAGCGCTGTCTTGGCGCGCCTACTGTAGAAAGTCCCTCGGAGACCATGAAGGGCTACGCGAAGATGCTAATGCGCTGATGCGAGTGCCTGAAACTGAACTTATTGGTCTTGAACTCAAGGCGGAAGCCGCCTTGCTTGCCGGGCTGCACGACGATGCATTCCATTATGCGTTGGCACTGAGAATTAAGGACCCAATACATGTCAGGGCCGAGCAAATTTGCAGTGAACTGCACCTACCATTATTTGGATTCGACTGGAATGAAAACTTCTGGATTTCATAATGGGAATATAGTGGAAGGCCTCTATCGAATTGAGGAGACCTTTGGTGGCGGCGGTATGGGACTGGTCCATCGTGCCCGCCACCTTGGATGGTGCATTGACGTGGCGATCAAACATCCCCGCTCAAATTTTTTGATGTTACAAAATCAAATCGCGGAGTTTCAGCGTGAATGTGCCACATGGTCGGCAATCGGCTTGCATCCGTTTGTGGCAACTTGCTATTACAGCCGTGAAATAGGAGGTCTTCCTTGCGTCGTTGCTGAATACCTCCCCGGCGGAAGTCTTCAGGAAGCTATTCAACGAAAGGAAATCTATCGTGGAGATGATGACGAATCCCTGGGGCGTATGCTGACCATCGCAGCATCGACGGCTTGGGGATTGTCCAGAGCCCATGAAGCGCGATTGATCCACTGCGACGTGAAGCCAGGGAACATGCTCCTGACTGAATTCGGAACCGCAAAGATTGCCGACTTCGGGTTGGCGATAGGAATGATTGGCCCTGATGGTTCATCAAGACAAAACTGGATGACTAAAGCATTCGCCGCGCCGGAGCAACTCAGATGTGAGTCATTGACTCCGGCTGTGGATGTGTGGGGATGGGCTGCCTCCATGCTTGCGATGTTTACGGGCGGCCTGAGCTGGGAAAGTGGGGCCGCCTGCGGAGCGGTCCTTACTGAGTTTATGGAAAGTGGAGGACAAGTATATCGGATTCCGTCAATGCCTGAGGTGTTCGCGGCATTGCTCCGTGAGTGCTTTCAATTTAATGCTGATGCGAGGATTTCGGATTTTGGCGAAATTGCAGGGAGAATCTGCCACTGTTATGAGGAGCTTTTTGGAGAACCCTGTCCCGCCAGCAAACCGGATCTTGAATTGATTTCGGCAGACTCCCTGAACAACAGGGCAGTTTCCCGTTTCGATCTCGGAGATCTTCCGGAAGTGCATCGATTACTGGATGATGCCTTGTCGGTCGATCCACTTCATCCTGAGGCGAATTTCAATTCGGCTCTGCTCGGATACGCAGCGAGCGGCAAATATTCCACTGCCTATCTTGAGGGATTGAAACAGGGAGCCCAATTCGATCTCGGCGAGTATCGGCCGCATCTCTATCTCGCGTGCCTGTTGAATGCCGACGGACGTTCGCGGGAGGCATCGGATTGTTACTCAAAGGCTCGCGGGATCGCTGCTCCGTATGACACTTCCGAAATCCAACGTCTGTGGAATCTCAGCAATCAACGAAAACTGACGCCAGTTCTCGCCCCGCCGATCTCAGGCGAGGATTTTGCGCAGGATTCCGCGCGGTTTGGTCGGCTGATGGCAAAGGCTGAACTGGCCATCCGTGAGCAGCGCTTGGATGACGCACGTCGGTATTTGCTCATGAGCGGCGATATTCCTGGCTTTGCCAGACACCCGAGGAGGAGACGAGCGTTACCGGAAACGAATTTATGATCAAACCTTCGATTGACTCAATTGAGGAGCTTCTTGCAGCTGGATTGATGGATAGATCCGAAGCACAACGAAGAGCTCCTCTCGTTTTTGAGGATTTAAACTGGATAGACTTCGACTCCTTGATGCTCGACGCACGCATTCTGGCGAAGACGGTGATGCAGGTCCTTCGCCCGAGGGGAGTCTCTCGCGAGGGTCACGCGACGATGCCAGAATTCATGGGCGGGAAAGAGCGATGAGCGCACGC
>JANMJJ010000162.1:0-16172 GCA_031371325.1 Akkermansiaceae bacterium
TCGGACCAAGGCACCTTCTTCTTCGTCATGGAATACTGCGACGGCGGCTCGCTGGCCGATGTCGCCAAGGCCCATGGCGGCACCCTCCCGCCCGACGTGCTCATGCCGTGGGCGCTCCAGGCGCTCGAAGGCCTCGCCGCCGCTCACAAGGAAGGTTTCGTCCACCGCGACATCAAACCGCACAACATCCTGCTCCACCGCAACCGCGCCAAAATCTCCGACTTCGGCCTCGCCAAGAATTTTCAGAAAGCCGGCCTCAGCGGCATGAGCATGACCGGCAACTACGCCGGCACGCCCGTCTTCATGCCGCCGGAACAAATCACCAACTTCAAATACGTCAAACCCGTCTCCGACGTCTGGAGCTTCGCCGCCTCCCTCTACCAACTCCTCACCGGGAAATTCCCCTACCGGTTCGATCCCAAGCGCGACCCCATCGACATCATCCTCAACGAAAACCCCGTCCCCATCCGCGACCGCATGCCGGGACTGGAGAAAAACCTCGCCGCCGTCATCGACAAAGCCCTCGTCCGGAATCCAAAAGACCGCTTCCCCGACGCCGGGAAACTGCTCGCTGCCATCCGTTGAAATGATCCCATCCAATTTTTCAGTGCCTGAAATCCCATGAAAAAGCCCGCCAAAGCCAGCATCGAAGTTCGCGGAACCGTGGTGAACATCGTCACCCAAAACGAGGCGGACTACATTTGCCTTACCGACATCGCCCGCTTTCGGAATCCGGACGCTACCGACGACCTCATCCGGAATTGGCTCCGCAATCGCAACACCGTCGAGTTTCTCGGAATCTGGGAACAGCTCCACAACCCCGGTTTTAATCCCGTCGAATTCGACGGGATTAAAAAGCAGGCGGGGCTCAACAGCTTCACGCTGACTCCCAAGCAATGGAACGAGCGCACCGGTGCCATCGGCCTGATCTCCAAGGCCGGGCGCTACGGCGGCACCTACGCCCACAAGGACATCGCCTTCGAATTCGCCTCCTGGATCTCCGTCGAATTCAAGCTCTACCTCATCAAGGAATTCCAGCGCCTCAAGGACGAGGAAAACGACCGCCTCAAGCTCGATTGGAACCTCCAGCGCACCCTCGCCAAGATCAACTACCGCATCCACACCGACGCCATCAAGGACACCCTCATCCCGCCCTCCATCACCAAGGCGCAGGCCTCCGCCGTCTATGCCAGCGAGGCGGATCTGCTCAACGTCGCCCTCTTCGGCCAAACCGCCAAACAATGGCGCGAAGCCAATCCCGGTGCCGAAGGAAACCTCCGCGACCACGCCCCGCTGGAGCAACTCGTCGTCCTCACCAACCTCGAAAGCCTGAACTCCGTCCTCATCCGCCAGGGCCTGCCTCAACCCGAACGCCTCGCCACCCTCAACGACATCGCCATCACCCAAATGCGGACCCTGCTCTCCGCCAGCAGCGTGAAGCGGCTCAAATGAAACCCGCCGAATCGCCATGATAAACACCCTTGGACCAATCCATCGCCGTCGCCGCCTGGCAGACCCAACTCACCGAATCCCTCCCAGAGGAACTGCGCGGCAGCCTGCCCACCATCGAGGAAATCGAAGCCGAGCTCGCTGGCGACCTTCCACCCGAATCCCCAAAACAAGGAGGATCTCATGACTGACGCACTCGAAATCCGCCGCGTCAGTCCGGCGTGTCCTCCTAAAAGTGGCTGTGGCGTCTCGCCGCAGGCCGTCTCGGAGGCATCTCGCCTCCCGTCTTCCTCCCCAAGTTGACGATTTCCCGTCTCAACCGAATTCAAGGAGTGTGGGAGTCTTGCCCACATTCCTCCTCTTACCGAAATACCGTTCACCGAAGCACAGAAACACCAGCCTCTTTTCTGCTCACTGCTCACTCATCACTTCTTCAACCCTCTTCCTCTACATTTCAGCATCTCAGCGTTTCAGAATTTCAGTTTTTACCCCCATGTTCCTCCTCAACGAAAACTCTGTGGCCATCCTCGACTGCATGCAGGTAAAACGGAGCAAACTAAATCGGATCAAAATGCCGTTTACCCTAGGCAATCGAACCAGAAAATTAAGACTAGCGGGTAAGCAGTCACCTCATATGAGATTTGCGAATCTGTCCCACCCAAATCGCCATACTTTACAAAACTCACTCAAGCCTCCGACTCACCACGGAGCCTGACCCCGTCCAGATGTCCACCCGCTTCTTCACCAACGATAACAGCAACACGCTGCTCAAGAAATTTGAGGGCATCTTCGAGCATAATCCGGACCTTGCCCGTTTCGACGCCCTGGTCGGCTATCTCCGTGCGTCTGGCTATTTTGCAATCCGCCCGAAGCTCATCAATGTCCCGGTGGTTCGCATTCTCGTCGGCATCAACGTCGATAATATCGTCGAGGAATACCACAAGAAGGGGCAGCTCTTCCTTGCGGACGCCGGCAAGGCGCTCAAGGAATTCCGCAGCGCACTCGCAGCCGACATCCAGAACGCCCACTATTCCCGAGAGGTGGAAACCGGAATCCTCCAATTCGTCGAGGATGTGGTCACGAAAAAGGTCGAAATCAAGGCTCACCCTACGAAGCGCCTTCATGCCAAAATCTACATTTTTCTTCCCCATGGCTTCAACGAGCACAAGCCCGGCCACGTCATCACCGGCTCCTCGAATCTCACCGCTTCTGGCCTGGGTGCCCAAAAGGACGACCAGACCTACGAATTCAACGCCCTGAGCCACGACTATGACGATGTGAAATTCGCAGCCGACGAGTTTGAGAAACTCTGGGGAGAATCCGTCCTTGTGCTTCCCAAGGAGGTCACTGAAGTCACGAACAACAGCTTCCTCCGTGACGACCTCACGCCATTCGAGCTCTATTACAAACTTCTCATCGAGTATTTTGGCCCTGCCATTGAATACGACCCAAACAGCGAGACAGACTTGCCTGAGGGCTTTATGCGTCTCGCCTATCAAATGGATGCCGTCACCCAAGGCTTCCTGCTCCTCCAGAAGCACGGCGGCTTTTTCCTAGCGGATGTCGTTGGCCTTGGAAAAACGATCATCGCCATTCTCATCGCCAAGAAATTCTTCTATCACAACGGCTTTCCCGGCCACCTCTCCGAGACCTTGGTCATCGTCCCTCCCGCGTTGAAGGATGGCTGGCTCACCACCATCGAGAAATTCGAGCTGAAGGGTGTCAAGGTCGTCAGCAACGGAAGTCTCCATAAAATCACCAACGCCAAGAAATACGACCTTGTGATCGTGGACGAGGCCCACAAATTCCGTAATGACACCGCCGCCTCCTACGACGAACTCCAGCGGATTTGCAAAACCCGCACCACCCGCCGATTCCCGGACGGCAGCTTTTACCGCAAACGTGTCATCCTCGTCTCCGCCACGCCGCTGAACAACCGGCCTAACGACATCAAGAACCAACTTCTGTTGTTCCAAGACGGCAAGGATTCCACCCTTGAGGTTCCGAATCTCCAACGCTTCTTCGCCAACCGTCAAAAAGAGTTTCAAAAGGCGCTCAAGGATCTTTCCCCTGAAGACGCCCGTGTTGAAATCCAGCGCATCTATGAACTGATCCGCACCAAGATCGTTACGGAGGTCACCATTCGCCGCACCCGCACCGACCTGCGGGAGCACGATGACTACAGCAAGGATCTCGATGCTCAGGGCATCACCTTCCCGAAAGTAAAGCCTCCTCACAAGATACTCTACCCTCTGAGCCCGGAGCTTGACCAACTCTATGACGAAACCCTGGCCGATCTGGACAAAGGCCTTACATACAACCGCTATCGCGCCATCGGTGCCCTTGTCCCTGAGAAGCGCATCAAGTATCAGCAAGCCGAACAGATTTCCTCACAGCTCGCCCGCATTATGCGGACCCTGCTGCTGAAGCGGCTCGACAGTTCGTTCCATGCCTTCACCCGTTCCTTGGGTCGCTTCCGGGACAATACCCAGGCGATGGTCACCATGTTCGAACGCGGAAAGATCTACATCGCACCGAGCCTCAACGTCTCCGAGTACATCATCGAGGATCGCGAAGACGAACTGGTTGAGCTGATACTCGCGACGCAGGGAGACGATGCGACGCTCCAGATTTGCACCCCCGAAGACTTCGAACCAAACTTCCTCCCAGGTTTGCAGAAAGACCTCGAAATCCTTAACGATCTAGCAGCGCGGTGGGGCGCGGTGAAGGAGGATCCTAAACTCGACGAATTCGTCCATCGTCTCAAAACCGAACTGCTCTCTACGGAGATCAACCACTCCGCCGCTACTCACGGAAAACCGAAACTCGTGGTGTTCTCCGAGTCCAAGGAAACCACCGATTACCTGGTGAAGCAGCTTCATCACCGCGGATTCGAGAAGATCCTCACCATTGACTCCAGCACGCGCAAGGACCGCATGCCGAAGGTGAGGGCCAACTTTGATGCCAATGTTCCGCTCACCGAACAGTTGGACGACTACGAAATCATTATCTCCACCGAAGTCCTTGCTGAAGGCGTCAACCTTCATCGCGCCAACGTCATCCTGAATTACGATACGCCTTGGAACTCCACCCGACTCATGCAGCGGATCGGCCGGATTAACCGGATCGGCACGACTGCCGCCGAGATTCACATCTACAATTTCTTTCCCACCGCCAAGGTCGATGCCGACATCGACCTCAAGAAGAAGGCGCTCGTCAAACTCCAGGCATTCCACTCCGCCCTGGGCGAAGATAGCCAGATTTACTCGACCGACGAGGAGGTGGACAACTTCGGCCTATTCGACAAGGAGATGGAGGAGGAAAAGGATGAGTCGCTCGCCCTGCTGATGGAGCTCCGGAAATTCCGCCAACAGAACCCCGAACGCTTCCGGGAAATCCGCAACCTGCCTCTGCGCGCCCGAGTCGGGCGGAAAGACAAACTCCGCGATCAGACCACCATCAGTTTTGTTAGGAACCGCCGTCGGGATGGTTTCTATTACGTCCACGCGGACAAAACCGTCGAAGAACTCTCATTCGTCGAAGCCGCACGGATCTTCCATGCGAATGCCAAGGAGAAGAGCGTGCCATTGCCCGAGTGCCATCACGATCAGGTCAATGCGGCGGTCGGACATTACCACGAGACGCTCAAGTCTGAGGCCGTGCGCGACCAGATCGTGGACAATCAGATCGGCCCGAACGAGCGCAAGGCTCTCCAGTTTCTCAATATCTTCATCGCCCATCCGACTCTCGCGTCTCCCGAGGAGAAGACTCACCTCAAGCATGCACAGATCGCCATTCGCAAAGCAGCTTTCGGCAAGCTTCAACGCGACTTGGTGAAGCTTGAGAAAAAACAAAAAACAGACAAGCTCAAGCCCGCCGCACTGCTAGACAAGATTCTTGAGATCCTAGGCCGCTACGATTTTTCCAGCTACGACGGCGAATCCGCCGAAGACCTCAACGCCGGCCTTTCAGCCACCGATCTTGAGCCAGTCATCATCCTATCCGAATCCTTCTCCAACCCGAATTGATCCATGTCATCCTCACTGTCGCTCCAGCAGCGCCTGCGCTTGCCCTATCAGAAGGATGAGTGGCAGAAGATTCTTCATTTCATTTTTCCGGATGGAGCGGTGAAACTCTTCGCCAGTCCGCAGCCACTCAAGGCCTCTCAAGATTTTGTTAAAGGCACCCGCCAGCTCGGAACCATCAATCTGCCGGACGGAAATACCATCGCCTTGCTGGAAGTCGAGACCACCAGTCAGGTGAAGCTCGCACGCAACCGCGTGGGCCTGCGGAACTTCGTTTCGAATTTCATTGATGAAGCCGGAGCATCCGCCGTCCTTGCCGTCTTCCATCAGGAGAAATCCGACGACTGGAGGCTGACCTACGCGGCCCGCCAGACGATCATCGACGAGGATACCTTCGAGATCAACACGGTGGAAACCGCGCCTCGCCGCTTCACTTTCCTGCTTGGCCAAGGGGAACCTTGCCGCACGGCTGCCGCACGGCTCGCCTGGGTGTTAGAGAGAGGAAATAATCTCACTTTGCTCGACGTTGAAAAGGCATTCTCCGTCGAAGCCTTGTCCAAGGAGTTCTTCGCGAAATACAACGAACACTATGACAAATTTCTCGCCGAGTTGACTCGTCCCGAACGGATCTCCGATACCCGCGCCCGCTTCTGCATCCCACTCCGCGACTCGGAAGAAGCCCAGATCAAAGAGGACAAGCCCATCCGCGATTATGCCAAGAAACTGCTGGGCCGCCTGATCTTTCTCCACTTCCTTCAGAAAAAGGGCTGGATGCACTTTACGGCAGAGTCTGCGGACTGGTCCTCGGGTCACAGGGACTTCCTGAATCAATACTACCTTCTCGCGGAAAGTTACGGCCACGCGGACCATTTCCACTCCCTCTATCTTGCGCCACTCTTCTTCGAGGCTCTCAATACGGAGCGGAATGATCACCTCTTTACCCTGTCCCTGCCCGGAGAGAAGACCTTCACCGCCCGCATGCCCTACCTGAATGGCGGACTGTTCGACCCCGAGCCGGAGCCCCTGCGCATGCTCGATCTCCCGCCGCAGCTTTTCGCAGATCTGTTTGCCTTCTTCGCCGAATACAACTTCACCATCGACGAGCACGATCCCGAGGATCACGAAGTCGGCATTGATCCGGAAATGCTCGGGCACATCTTCGAGAACCTGCTGGAAGACAACAAGGACAAGGGAGCCTACTACACCCCCAAGGTCATCGTCTCGTATATGTGCCGCCAGTCATTGCTGCGCTATCTTGAGCGCCATCTTGGAAAGAACGAGAACCTCACCCGCCTGTGCGTGCTGCACGACCCCGGAGATCTCCGGGATAAAAACAACTGGTGCGCGGTGAATGCGAAGAAGATCGCAACCTTGTTGGAGAACGTGAAGATCTGCGATCCAGCCATCGGTTCCGGAGCCTTCCCCATTGGCATGCTCAATGAGATCGTCCATCTCCGCACCTTGCTCAACCAGGAGCTGAACGATCCTGCCGAACGCGCCAAGCTCAAGAAATCCATCATCCAAAATTCCATTTACGGCGTTGATCTGGATTCCGGTGCGGTGGACATCGCCCGCCTGCGTTTCTGGCTTGCGCTGGTCGTGGATGAAGAGGAACCCAGCCCCCTGCCGAACCTCGACTACAAGATCATGCAGGGAAATTCGCTGCTGGAGTCCTTCCAAGGGGTTGATCTCTCATCCCTCCACGAGGAAGGCGCGAAAAAGCCGCTCAAAATCCCGCTCGGGCTTAACCAGTCGGAACTCGATATTTTCACCGATGCCCAGCAGGAATTCCGCGAAGCCCAGCAGGAGAAGAAGCGGGAGCTGCAGGAAGCGATGCGCGAATACTTCACTCCCATCACCCCGGAGCGCAAAGCTGAGCTACGCGGCGTGATCGACAAAAAGGTGATCGATCACATCCGCCACTACTTTGAGGTCAGCATCGAGGAGGGGGAAATCGTCCACAAGCAAACCGAAGTCGATTGGAAGGAAAAACGCCGCCGCGCTCCAAACTGGAACCCACCTTCTGCGGCCATCAAACGCCATGAGAAACTGGCAGCCCGCATCGCATCGCTCACCGATTCCCTCACCAAGCTGAACGCCCTCCAGCACCAGGCAGAACGCCCCTTCTTCCTCTGGCATTTGCTCTTCCAAGATGTCTTTGAAAACGGCGGCTTCGACATCGTCATCGCCAATCCTCCCTACGTCCGCCACGAACTAATCAAGGAGCAGAAGCCATTGCTCGAAGCGGAAGGTTACGAGACCTACACCGGCACTTCCGATCTCTTCGTCTATTTTTACGAGCGGGCGATTCAGCTCCTCAAACCGAATGGCGTCCTTACCTTCATCACGTCCAACAAGTTCTATCGCGCGGGCTACGGCGAACAGCTTCGTGTCCATCTCTCGGAAAACCTCACTCTCCACACGCTGATCGACTTCCGCGACGCACCGGTCTTCAACGGTGTCATCGCATACGCCTCCATCTTGATCGGCCAGAAGGAAAAAGCCCCGGCGAATCACCAGGTCGCCGCTCTGCCGTGGGATCAGCAAAAGCCCGCCGCCGCCCTCCCGGTGGAGATCGCCAAAGCTTTCCCCGTTGCCCAATCCTCCCTGACCCCGGATGGCTGGCGCCTTGTTTCACCTGCCACTGAGGCCCTACTCGCCAAACTCCGCCAAACGGGAACACCGCTCGGGGAATATGTCCAAGGACGCTTTTACTATGGCATCAAGACTGGCTTCAACGAAGCCTTCGTCATCGACGGAAAGAAACGCGCCGAACTCATCGCCGCCGATCCCAAGTCGGATGAAATCATCAAACCCTTCCTTCGTGGCCGCGACGTGAAACGCTGGCAAGCGACTCATGCAGATCTCTATCTCATCAAAATCGAATCCTCAGCCAACGTCGCTCACCCGTGGAAAGACGCAAAGAAACCGTGGGAGAAGTTTTGTGAAACCTATCCAGCAGTCGGCGCTTTTTTTGAGTCGCTAAAACGTATCAAGGATGCCAAAGGCATTACCCACTGGCAGCGGCTCAAGGATCGCGATGATCAGGGAGTTTATTTCTGGGAACTTCGTTCATGTGCGTATTGGGAAGAATTTGAAAGCCCCAAAATCATTTATCCGGACATTTACGAGCATCAATCGTTCATGTTAGACACTAGCGGCTGTCACCTTGCCAACACTCTCTATTTCATTCCGACAAAGGAGACCTGGATGGCAGCTCTTCTCAATTCCGACCTCATCGAATATTTTTACTCCCTTGTCAGTAACAAGGCACGCGGCGGATACCTTCGGGCATTTTCTGACTACATCCAACAGATCCCCATCCCACCCTCCACCGCCGAAGAAAAATCCCGTCTCGCCACTCTCGCCGAGCAATGCGCCGCCGCCACTGCCGCCGGGGACAAAGAAACCCTTGCCGCCCGCGAGCACCAGATCAACCAGCTCGTTTATCGACTGTTCCATCTCAAGCCCGCCGAGATCGCGATGATCGAGGGCGCCACCGATGCTTCACTGGCGGTCGGGGCTCCTGCCAGCAACCAGGGCGAAGTTTATCCCCCTGCTCTCAAGGGTCATGTCTGGAACTCCCTCAAACGCCTGACGAAGAAACACGCCTACGTCTCGCTGAAGGCCGTAAAATCCGATCTCGCGAAAACCATCAGCGAAAAGGTCGATGACAGGATCCTCCGCAATTACCTGAGCGAAGCCATGGCGGAAGGGATCGTCCACGATACAGGCAAGGGCTGGTATGGCTCCATTCCCAGCCCGGCGGTGCTTGATGAATCCCATGTCCGGGATTTGAAGGAACTGCTGGGAAAGCGTTTCCCGTTCCTCCCGCATTACATCTGGTCCACCCTCCAGCTCAATCCGTGGATGCACCATCTCTTCGGAAAACCCATCCACTTCGTCCATGTGGATGCCGAAGGGGAAAATGACATGGAGGACTTCCTGAGATCAAAAGGCTGGGACGTGCTGACGAATCCGACCCCGAAATCCGCCGGGAAGCTCGTCCCGGGCGAAAAATGCGTGGTCATCCGCAGAGTCCGCCGTGAAATCGACGTGGAAACGGAACCCACCGTCGGCACCGTCCTCGTGGAGGCTCTTCTGGAAAACACGAGGCTGCGCTTCATGGATGAATCCGAGCGCAAGGAAATGTCCCTCCGCCTCATCCGCGAGAAGCGCATCAACATCGCCTCGGTCATCTCCCGCCTCCAGAAGCACGACAAGTCGCTCGTGGATTTGGCCGGAAAGGGAATTTTGGTGATTATCTCAGAATTTTGACGTCTTTCTCAGTTAATCACTAATTTTATGATTCTGCCAAAATGCTTCACCCCTGAATTCCTCAGCGAACAAGGGAAGCTCCTTCAAGTCGGAGACCTTCGGAACCTCGAGAAATGCACGCTCGCACTGGAGCTTGTTTCCCGCCTCCAGCGGGCAGGGCTGGACTTCATTTTCAAAGGAGGAACCTCGCTTCTGCTGCATTGCAGCCCCGCGAGGCGGCTGTCCATCGACGTTGACATCCTCAGCCTGGAACCCGTGGAGAGGTTTCAGGAGATTCTCCAGAAAATCACCCGGAACACCCCCTTCATAAGATGGGATCACCAAGACCATCGTGACCGGGAAGCGCCGCCGACCAAGCACTTCAAAGCCTTCTACACCTCCGCCTTGACTGGAGAGGAAGAAAGCGTGCAGCTCGATGTCATCTGCGCGGAGAACCCCTATGCCCGGACGATCGAAGCAACCGTAAACGCCTCATTTCTGGAAATCAGCGCAGAGACGCGGGTGCGAATACCCACCGCCTCCTGCCTGCTGGCGGATAAAATTGCCGCCTTCGCGCCCACAACCATTGGCTATCCCTACCAACCCATCATCGCTGCCTCTGGCAAGCCCTCCGAGCCTCGCCCCATCAAGGTCATCAAGCACCTCTACGACATTGGCGTGCTCGCGGACATCGCCACGGACGCCGGTGAGGCCATTGCCACCTACCGCAAGATCCACGCGGAGCAAATCAAGTTCAGGGGAACCAGCCACACGCTGGAAGACGCCCTGCATGACTCCCAAATGGCTGCCTATCACGTTTGCCGGATCGGCGGACCAAAACAGGATGCCGCCAATCCGCAGGCCCTTGAGCAGCGAGAAATTCTCGCAAAAGGAATCACAGCCCTGGGCAGTCACCTCTTTACCGAACCTTTCCAAAGAACTGAATCCCAGATCGCCGCCGCCAAAGCCGCCTTGGCAGCCAGAATGATCCTGCACGACGCGACTGACTTCAACATTTCCAAATTTCTCTCCGAAAGCTACAATCCCCTCGACCTGAAAGCCGCGGAACTAACCGGTCCATGGGAACACATTTCCCAGCCACTCAAAAAGGGCAACTTGGATGCCTTCCGTATCTGGCATCGAGCGCAGGAGATAGCCCCTCAATAAATAGAAGCCGCTAAATAAGCACCCGTGAATCAAACGGTTCTGATTCACCACTCAAAAGCACCAAACCATGCCCCCCAAAGCCCTCCAATCCCAGATCGCCCTTGGCGAAGACAGCAAGCGCCAGTTCAAGGTGGATGTCCGCAACGAGGAATCCTTGGCGGCGGAGATGGCGGCATTTGCCAATTCGGAGGGCGGTCAGATGTTTCTTGGAGTCGCGGATGACGGATCGACGCCGGGGCTGGCCTCCGCCGATATCTCCCGCATCAACCAGCTCATTAGCAATGCCGCCAGTCAACTGGTGCGCAGTCCCTTGACCGTGCAGACGCAAAACGTGTCGCTGGGTAAAGGCCGCGTCGTCATCGTGCTCACGGTGCCCAAGGGCATCGACAAGCCGTATTTCGACAAGAACGGGGTGATTTGGCTGAAGACTGTTACCGGGCAAACCGGCAAGTCGAACGAGAATCACCCCATGATGGACCAGGGACTGGCGGAATGCCAGCTCGCCGAAGTCCTTGTCCTCGGTCACCAACGTCGCGGCTTCTGCATTTGCTCGATCCAGCACCACGTCATCCGAAATGCCTGGTTCCATTTCCGCAACGGCAAGCACCTGATGTCCAGCCTCTCGCAATCGGGCCACGACGGAAAGATCGAGGTTTTCGTCAGCCAGAAGTTTCATGCGGCGTGGCCGGAGACGGGATAGACGACATCCGCCCGCAGCACCCGTGCTGCGAATTCGACCGCAGCCAAGACAGCTTCCCGCGTAAGGCGGGGATGTTCCGCGACGATTTGTTCGATGGTTTCACCAGCACCAAGCCGTTCAAGGATGCATTCCACAGTGATTCGGGTGCCGCCAATCACGGGTTTCCCCATCATGACGTTGCTTTTTGATTCGATTAAATTCATAGGGGGAGCCTAGTGATTCGGATGCGTGATTCAAGTGCCATTTGCCGCCCTGCGGACAGAGATCTGAAGCGGATTCTTTTCAGCGATGAAATCCACTTGCTGCTAGGAGCCGGATCGGCCAGCGGCAGCATGGACGCGGCGAACATCCTCAAGCCCGCGCGGGCCCGTGGCGCGATCCGGGTGATCGGCGCGACGACGATCCGGGAATACCGCCAGATGATCGAGAAGGACGGCGCGTGGGTAGGGCGTGACCGCCGGGCGCGCCCACTTGTCCGCCCGCATGGGCGGTGCGGATGCATGGATGTTGATAGGAGAAAGAACAGCTCTGCTCATTCGCGGTTGCTTTCACATTTCTCCCTCAGGGGCAGTCAGGGCGGGGCGAGGCCGCCCCGCCCTACCGAAACTGCGCTACGGGCGGCGGTGGAATGGTCGATTCGCTATTTGCCGGATTTCCGGTTGCCGGACAAGGCGTTGGATTTGGTGGATCAGGCGTGTGCGGCGGTTAGGTTTCGGACTTTGACGCCGCAGATTGAAGAGAAGAGTGGGGGCGAGACGCCCCCACAACGGTCTGGAGCGAGACGCTCCAGCCACCATGCCAGCCACTTGGTGGTGGGGAGAGAGGAGATTGCGGCGGCGGTGGCGGCGCGGTGCGGGATTCCGGTGGGGACGCTGACGGCGGATGAGGGGGCGCGGTTGATGGCGCTGGAAGGTGATCTTGGACGGCGGGTGAAGGGCCAGCCGGAAGCGATTTCCGCAGTGGCGGAAGCGGTGAGGTTGGCGCGGGCTGGATTGAAGAAACCCGGGCGACCGGTGGGAGTATTTTTGTTCGTCGGTCCGAGCGGCACCGGCAAGACCGAGTTGGCGAAGGCGCTGGCGGAGAATTTGTTTCACGACGAGCGGCGCTTGATCCGCTTCGACATGTCCGAGTTCATGGAAGAACACAGCGTGGCGAAGTTGATCGGCGCGCCACCGGGATACGTCGGCCACGACGAGGGCGGCCAGCTAACCGACGCGATCCGCAAACACCTGCGGCCGGAGTTGGTGAACCGGCTGACGAAGGTGGTGCATTTCAAACCGCTGGGAATTGAGACTGCGCGCGAGATTCTGAGGAAGCTGGTGGTGTAGTTCAATCAGCGTCTAGCAGAACGCAATGTGACTGTGGCACTGAACGAGAACGCGGAAGAACTAATCCTTCGGGAAGGATTCAGCAAAGAACACGGCGCGAGAAATCTTGAGCGGGTGATGGACCGGATGCTGGGAACTCTGATCGCGGAGGCGCTGCTGAGTGGAAAAATCACGGTGGGTCAGAAGATTCGACTCGAAGCACACGATGGCCGGATTCAGTTTTGCAACTCTCAATAAGCGTCGCTGAGGGGGGCGATGTAATCGACGTAGATAGCTTTCTCTTCACGTTGTCAGGTATCAGTCCCGACCAACAAGCATTGGCTTGGACGGCGGACACTTTGATCGGCGGGGAATGTGAGGGGGCGGATGGGAAGAGGAAGATGAGTTTGCAAGTTTCAGGGTTCAGATTCAATGGCGCGGCGAGACAGAAACCATCCGGAGAATCTCAGAGTTCGGCTATCAAAGAGGCAAGATCGGTAGAGGAAATGGGCGATTGGGGCTTGGAAGTTTTTCCCGGGCGGATTGTTGTAGGCGTGTGGACGCGATCCGAATCCGTGGGGCACGGCAGCATAATTTGAAGAACATCGACGTGGACATCCCACGCGGGAAACTTGTGGTGATTACGGGGCCGAGTGGATCGGGGAAGTCGTCGCTGGCATTTCACACGCTGTATGCCGAGGGGCAGCGGCGGTATGTGGAATCGCTGTCGGTGTATGCGCGGCAGTTTTTGGATCAATTGGAGAAGCCGGATGTGGATTCGATCGAGGGGCTGAGTCCGGCGATCGCGATCGAGCAACGGGGCGGTGGGCTGAACCCGCGCTCGACGGTGGCGACGGCGACGGAGATTTATGATTACTTGCGGGTGCTGTGGGCGGCGGCGGGGATTCCGCATGATCCGGTGACGGGCGAGCGGTTGGAGCGGATGAGCGCGGCGGACATTGTGAATGTGTTGGCGGCGATGGAGGAGGGGACGAAGGTGATTTTGTTAGCACCGCTGCCGAAGGAGGAGCTGGGGG
Organism: Akkermansiaceae bacterium; assembly: GCA_031371325.1. Classification (GTDB taxonomy): domain Bacteria; phylum Verrucomicrobiota; class Verrucomicrobiia; order Verrucomicrobiales; family Akkermansiaceae; genus Luteolibacter. The sequence goes on from JANMJJ010000162.1 coordinate 13,943, forward strand.
AGCCGGCGAGGTTGCTGGGGGATTTGCAACGGCAGGGATATATAAGAGTGCGGGTGGACGAGGAGGTGTTGGAAATCGAGGAGGCGGCGGCGAGGTGGCCAGAGTTTCCTGGGGCGGTGGAGATTGTGGTGGATCGGTTTGTGATCCGGGCGGGGGTGGAGTCGCGGTTGGCGGATTCGGTGGAAACGGCGCTGCGCTTGTGCGGGGCGGAGGCGCGGGCGGCGGTGCAGGGGCCGGGTGGGGATGCGTGGCGGGATTTGGCATTTCAGACGAGCTATCGGAATCCGCGGACGGGTTTCGTGGTGGAAGAGCTTTCGCCGAAGCATTTTTCGTTCAACTCGCACCTCGGGGCTTGTGAGGCGTGCGAGGGGCTGGGGACGGAGATGTTTTGTGATCCGGTGCTGTTGGGGGAGGGCGAGGATGCTGATAAAACGTTGGTTAGATATCGAGAAGCAAAGTCAGAGATCACGCGGCGGAAGCTAGCGAAGTTCATGGCGCACCGGCCTTGTGGGGTATGTGAGGGAAAGCGGTTGAAGCCGGAGTGGCTGGCGGTGAAGATTTGTGGAGGGAACATCGAACATCGAACGTCCAACATCGCACGTCGAAGTGAAGAGAAGAATTTTTCTAACTCTCAACCATCAACTCTCAACCATCAACAAAATGGCGAGTGGCTTGGGATTCAGGAGTTTTGTGAAATGAGCGTGGCGGATGCGCTGCGCTGGATCGGTGGATTTATGCCTGACCCGGCGAAAGCGGAGATCTGCAAACGACTGGCGAACGACGTGCGGACGCGGTTGGCATTTCTCGCAGAGGTCGGGTTGGACTATCTAACATTGCAACGGACGAGCGGGACTCTATCCGGCGGCGAGGCGCAGCGGATTCGGCTGGCGACGCAGTTGGGCGCGGGGCTTTCCGGGGTGATTTACGTGTTGGACGAGCCGAGCATCGGGCTGCATGCGGCGGATACGGCGCGGCTGATCGGGGCGCTGACGCGCTTGCGAGACTTAGGAAATACGGTGGTGGTGGTGGAGCATGACGAGGAGATCATCCGGGCAGCGGATTGGTTGATTGACATCGGGCCGGGGGCGGGGGCGGAGGGCGGTGATTTGCTGGCGGCGGGCGTGCCGATGGAAATTGTTTCGCCGACGGGGGAGTGGTTGAGGAAGAAGTGCCGAGTGATCAGTGATCAGTGGAAAGAGAAGAAAGGAGAGAGTGGGCGGCTGGTGATCCGTGGGGCGCGGGAGCACAATTTAAAGAACCTGGATGTGGCAATTCCGCTAGGTCGGCTGGTTTGTCTAACCGGTCCAAGTGGTAGCGGGAAATCGACGCTGGCGGATGACATTTTGCGGCGGGCGCGGGCGCGGCATTTCAATGGCTCGGGGGAAGCGCCGGGGGCGCATGACGGGATCGAGGGGCTGGAGTTGATCGAGAAATGTGTGGTGGCGGACCAGTCGCCGATCGGGAGGAGCCCGCGGTCGAATCCGGCGACGTTTAGCGGGGTGTTTGATTTGGTGCGGGAGCTTTTCACGAAGCTGAGTCTGTCGAAACAGCGCGGCTACGGGCCGGGGCGTTTTAGTTTCAATGCGGCGGGCGGGCGTTGCGAGCGCTGTCAGGGGAACGGGCGGCTGAAAATCGAGATGCACTTTCTGCCGGATGCGTGGGTGGCGTGTCCGGCGTGTGGCGGGCGGCGCTTCAATCGGGAGACGCTGGAGGTGACTTATAAAGGCAAGTCAATCGCCGAGGTGCTGGCGCTTTCGGTGGCGGAGGCGCGGGAGTTTTTCCGGCCGATTCCGAAGATTCGGCGGATTTTGGAAACGCTGGAGGATCTCGGGCTAGGCTATTTGCAGCTCGGGCAGCCGGCGAACACGCTTTCCGGCGGTGAGGCGCAGCGGCTGAAGCTGGCGGTGGAATTGGCGAAACCGCAGGCACCGCACACGCTGTATTTGTTCGATGAGCCGACGACCGGCCTGCATTTCGGCGATGTGGAAAAGCTGCTTGCCGCGTTTTTCAAACTGCGAGATGCGGGGCACAGCGTGTTGGTGGTGGAGCATCATCTGGATGTGATCGCGGCGGCGGATTGGGTGATTGAACTCGGGCCGGGGGGCGGAATCCATGGCGGAAATTTGGTGGCTGAGGGGCCGCCGGAAGAAATCGCGAAACACAAGGATTCACCGACGGGGCGGGCGTTGGCGAAGGTCCGCTGAATTTTTATCGGCCACGCTCTTCTGGT
>JANMJJ010000179.1:0-6809 GCA_031371325.1 Akkermansiaceae bacterium
TTGGCACTGGCACGATGACGCTCTCCAACAGCACCAACACCTACAGTGGCAACACCCTGGTCAATGGCGGCACGCTCAGCCTCGCCACCGGTGCCCAGCTCAAGTTCGTGCTCGGTGCCACCAGCGGTGTTAGCAACAGCATCTCCGGTGCGGGAACCGCCGTCCTTGATGGCAATTTCCTCATCGACACCGCCGCCGCCTCCGCTCTCACCACCGGCACCTGGACCCTGGAAAATGTGCCGACATTGACGGGCATCTACGGTGCCTCGTTCACCGTGGTCGGCTACACCGCCAATGTGGATAACGACACCTGGACCAAGACCGCCTCTGGCAAGACCTGGACCTTTGTCGAAAGCACCGGCGTGCTGACGCTCACCTCGGGCAGCGACTACACGACCTGGGCTGCCGTTTACTTGCCTACGGATGTTTCTGATCCCGCTGCCGATACCGATGGCGACGGCTTGAACAACCAACAGGAATACGCCTTCGGTCTCAATCCAACGCTCGGCTCATCGGTGAGTCCGATCACCGTGCCGCTCGACAAGACCACCGGTATGTTCACCTACACCCGGCGTGCCACCCCGCTGACCACCGGCCTCACCTACTCGGTGCAGACCTCCACCGATCTGGCGGCTTGGCCAACGGATGGCGGGGCTGTGCAGAACGTCACCGGCACCGTCGGCGACGTGCAAACCGTGGTGGTCACTGTCAGCGGAGCCCCGCTGACCGATCCGACCTTCTTCGTGCGGGTCAAAGCTGTGCCAGCTCCATGATCCAGCTTCTCCGCCACGAGAAGCTCAGCATGAGCTAAACAACTAACAATAAAAGCCGGGAGCCAAACTCCCGGCTTTTTTGTGGGGTCGGGCCTGCGGGATGTGTCCTGCCGCGCATCGGGATTTGTGCAAAGAGCCTAGGGTGCCTAGCGTGGAAAGGTGAGCTTCCAGCGTGTCTTTTCCATTCAGACCGTAGAATCCTCCCATCCGATCGCTTTTTTAGAATTACAAAACTTCATGCGCGGCGATGTGGATTCGGATTCTCGCGAAAATCCGGGTTGCACATCCGCCCTCTTTGCCATGGATTCATCCCGTGCGCCACGAACCGATTTCTCCCCAGCTTTTCATCCGCAACCGCGATAAACTTCGCCTCCTCCTCAAACCGGCCAGCGTGGTCATCGTCCACGCCAACGACATCTATCCGACCAACGCGGACGGCACGATGTCCTTCCGGCAAAACAATGATTTGTTTTACCTGACCGGAATCGATCAGGAGGAAACCGTCCTCGTCCTGCTGCCGGACGCGGTCGATCCCAAGCAACGTGAAATCCTCTTCGTGAGGGAAACCAACGACCACGTCGCCGTGTGGGAAGGAGCGAAACTCACCAAAGAACAGGTGCGGGAAATTTCCGGAATCGACCGTGTCGAGTGGTCGCACACTTTTGACGGATTCCTCCAACAGATCATTCCGCAAGCGGAGCATGTCTATCTTGCTAGCAACGAATACCCGAAAGCGTGCGTGGAAGTCCAAACCCGCAACGCGCGCTTCATCAGGGACTGCCAGGCGCGCTATCCGCTCCACCGCTACGAGCGGCTTGCCCCGCTGATGCACCGCCTGCGCATCACCAAGGAGCCAGAGGAAATCCAGATGATCCAGAAGGCCTGCGACATCACCGGGGCGGGTTTTCGGCGGTTGTTAGGATTCATCAAGCCTGGAGTGGGCGAGTGGGAGATCGAGGCCGAGCTGTTGCACGAATTCGTCCGCAACAAATCGCGCGGCTTCGCCTACGCGCCCATCATCGGCTCCGGCAAGGGAGCCTGTGTCCTGCACTACATCGAGAACGATAAAATCTGCCTGGATGGCGAATTGGTGCTGCTCGACGTGGCCGCCGAATACGCCGGTTGGGCCTCGGACCTCACCCGCACCGTGCCGGTGAACGGGAGGTTCTCCAAACGCCAGCGCGAGGTCTATGATGCCGTGCTCCGCGTCTTCCGCGGGGCCGATGCAATCCTCCGCCCCGGCGTAACGCCCATGGACTATCAGAATGAGGTCGTCGAAATGATGGAACGCGAGCTGGTCGGCCTGCGCCTCTTCACCGCGAAACAGGCGAAGGAACAGGGGCCTGACAAACCGTTGCTCAAGAAGTATTACCCGCACAGCACCTCGCATCACATGGGACTCGACGTGCATGATGTTTCTCCGCCGCATGAACTGATCGCCGAAGGTATGGTTCTCACGATCGAACCCGGTATTTACATCCGCGAGGAAGGTTTCGGCATCCGTCTCGAAAACGACTTCCTCATCGGCAAGGACAAGAACATCGACCTCATGGCGCACATCCCGATCGAAGCGGAGGAAATCGAAGCACTCATGCAAGCCCGCTCTTAGTTTCTCGTGAAATTGAGTTTGGCGGATGCCGCGCAGGCGCAAAATCTTGGGGAGCACACGCGCCCTCGCGTGTGGTTTTCGACGCCCTCGTCGGAAACCGCGTGGAATGGCCTGAAACGCCCGTCTTCGGCGAGGGCGCCAAAGACAACACGCGAGGGCGCGTGTGCTCCCCATGGATGCTTCGCCTCCTCACCATCTGTCACTTTAAATTACTGGCCACTAGCCTTCCCGGCAAGCCGCCTGAACTCATGAACCCGGTTGAAAAACAGCAGTGTAACGAACACGCCCGCCGCAACATCCTCGCGCTCATCGCCGGGGAAACCGATGAAATCCCTTACCATATCGCCTGCTCCGCCACCACCTTGTCAGAGATTGTGATCCCGATCTTCGATAACAATGGCGAGGTGCGCGCGGTGCTGGACGTCGATTCCGATCTCGGCGGCATTTTCGATGCGGTGGATCAAGCCGCGCTTGAGTTATTGGCGGACGATGTAAGCATCGTGTTTTCAGGAAAGAGTCACCATTGATGAACCAGACCCGCTACGACCAACTGGTGAAGACTTTCTTCACCTGCGATCCTCAGGCAATCTCCGATATTTTCCGGGAGTTTCTTATGGCCATGCAGGCGGAGGAAACCTTGCCGCCTGTCTGCCAGATGGCACAGAATTACGAGACTGCGGCGGCCAATCCGGAGATCCACATGCTGCCGGGCAATCTCAAGGATGCCCGCGACACGGTGTTTCCATACTTCTGGGGCACGGACAGTTGGTCCTCGCCGCTGCATCTGGAAAATGTCAAGGGACCGGCCAACTACGCATCGCTGGTCGGCGCTCTGGCGTGCTTGCTCAAGAACCCGAATCTTTGCACGGACACCTACAGCCAGCGTTCGAACGAGTTGGAGATCAAGGCGGTGACGTCCTTGGCCAATCTCTTGTTCTACCACACCGAAAATCCGTGGGGGGTGTTCACGATGGGCGGCACGATTTCCAATCTCTACGGTGCACGCATCGGGATCGAAAAAGTCCTGCCCGGTGCGATGCAGCGCGGATTGCAGGGGGTGAAACTGGCGGGCATCGTCTCCGAGGCGGCGCATTATTCGAATCAGACCGTTGCCGGCTGGCTGGGCCTCGGCACGGAGAATCTTCACGCCATCCCCACGGATCATTTGCTGGCGATGCGGCTCGATCTGCTGGAAGAAAAGTTGGAGGAGCTGCACCGCGACGGCGTGCGGGTGGCGTTCGTCGTCGCCACTTTCGGCACCACCGATGCGTTCGGCGTGGATGACGTGGCCGGCATCCGCAGGCTGATCGATGCTTTTGCCTCGAAGCATGGGGTGGCGGCTCCGCAATTGCACGTGGATGCGGCGGTCGGCTGGGCGCTGTGTTTTCTAGCAGAATACAACACCGCACAAAATCCGTTGGAATTCTCCGCCGATTTGCTGCCGCTCGTGACCCGGGCACAGCAATTCACCGAGGGCTTGCGGGTGGCGGACAGCGTCACCATCGACTTCCACAAAATGGGTTGGGGGCACTATCCCGGCAGCGCCTTTCTGGTCAACCGCCGTGCCGACCTGCGCTTCCTTGCGCGGACGGTGGAGGCGATGCCGTATTTCTCGGAAGCCGAAAGCCATCGCGATCCGGCGCTGTTCACCCTAGAATGCTCACGGCCCGCGCTCGGGCCCTACACCGTGATGGCCTCCCTGAATGCCATCGGCCTCATTGGCTGGCAGATGATGATCGCGCGGTCCTTGGAAATGGCTTGGAAGCTCAAACAGCGCTTGGAGCGGCTCGATTACTGCAAAGTGCTAAACCTCGACACCATCGGCCCCAGCGTCGTTTGGTGGGTGTTCCCGAAGGGCCGCAACGCCAAGGAAATTTTCCGGCAAGTCGAGGAAGGAACATTGCCCGCCGACCAATACGCCCACTACACCGACGAGATCCTCCGGCTGTTCGAGCGGCGTGAAAAAGCAATGGATCCCGCGCTCGACGCCCGGCTCGGGTACACCACCGGCATCGGCTTTCGGCTCCACGGCGTCACTTTGCCCGCGTGGAAGGCGGTTTTGTTCAACCCCAAGACCGATGACGCCGTCTTGGATCGGCTGATTTTGAGCATCGAGGAGTTATGATGAAAGGATCATCGAACCCGCCAGTTTTACTAACAAACAATCAGATGAAAATGAATCCACTGACAAAATGGGGATGCGGCTTGGTGCTGCTCATGGGCATGATGCCGTTGGCATCCGCCCAATACAATGACTGGCAGTTCTCCGGGGCGATGTGGCTGCTGACCACCCCGGAGGGAGCCAACCTACCGGCGTCGGCCACGGAGACCGATTTTCCGGTGTTGGTGCGCTTGCAAAAAGAATCGTTCAATTTCAGCCAGGCCAAAGCCAACGGCGAGGATCTACGGGTTTCGGCCAATGGGAAACCGCTGAGCTACCAGATTGAGCAGTGGGACCCGGCGGCGGGTATGGCCAGCATCTGGGTGCGCGTTCCGAGCATCACAGGAAATTCCCGCCAGGCGATCCGCTTGCATTGGGGCAAGCCCGACGCGACCAGCGAATCGAGCGGAGCCGCCGTGTTCAACCAGGCTAATGGTTTCCTGGCCGTCTGGCACATGACCGAGCCGGTCAAGGATGAGGTTGGCACGCTGGAATCCAAAGACATGGGTACCACCCCGAGTCCCGGCATGATCGGGCAAGCACGGCATTTCGCGGGTCAGCAGGGGATTCATTGCGGCGAGGCCATCACCAAACTCCCCTCCGGTGCCAGTCCTCACTCGACGGAGGTCTGGTATCAATCCGCCGCCGCGAACATGGACCTCGTCTGTTGGGGGCAAGAGGGAACCCACGCAGGCAAAGTCAGGATGCAAATCAAGAGTCCGGCACATATCTACGTCGATAGCGACGGCGGCAGCATTCATTCCTCCAGCGCGCTCCACACGTCCGAATGGGTTCAAGTCGTTCACACCTATACCGGCGAGATCGGCCAGATTTATGTGAATGGGCAACCCGATGTCCCAGCTCCCACTCGGACAACGATGAATATCCTGAGTCCGGCGCGGATGTGGATTGGCGGCTGGTATAACAACTATAACTTCGTAGGCGACATCGACGAGGTGCGCGTATCAAAAGTGGCCCGCTCTGCAGATTGGGTGAGACTGGCCTATGAAAACCAAAAAAAACTGCAAACGCTGACGGGGCACTTGGTGCAACCGGGCACGACTTTCGCGGTTTCCGTGCCGAAAATTAACCTGCTGGAAGGCAAGAGTGTGACCGTTCAAGCCAAGGCGGATGGGGCTCAGAAAGTCTATTGGATTCTCAAAAACGGCAGCCAGGAGACCACCGTGGCGGTCGATCAGTTTACCTTCACGCTGGATGCCGGCCGGGTGACAGGAAATCAGGCGCTGACTCTGCAATTCAAGGCAGTTTTCGCCAATGGCGTGAAGACCAAGGACATCCCGATCATCATCAAGGATGACATTCAAGACCCGGTTTTCACCTTGAAAACTCCCGCGACTTGGGATGGGCGCTCGACACTCGAGCTGGTGCCGCAAGTCACCAATCTGCCAGCGATGCAGGCGAAGGGTGCCGGGATATTGAAGACGGAATGGCGCGTCTCGGGCATTGCGGTGGTTAAGGAAAATACGCCGGACAAACTCATGCTCACGCGGGCGCAAAACAGCGGCAGGATGACCGTGACGGCCACCCTGTCTAACGGCGGAAAGCCGGTCACACAATCCGCAGTAATCACCGTGACCGAGCCCAAGACGGATGCCTGGGTCGTGCGGACGCCGGCCAAGGATGAGAAACCCGAGAATGACCAGTTCTACGCCCGCGACGACAAAAACGAAGGCTCGCTCTACTACAATGGCACGCTGTCCGAAGCCGCGGACACAGTGTTTCTCAATGTTTTTGCCGATGATAAACCCTATCTATCCGAGAGCGCCAAGATTGCCGCAGACAAATCCTATGCGTTTGCCGTGAAACTCAAACCGGGTATGGTCAAATACAAGGTTGAGTTCGGAACCAAAATCGGCACGACCACCCAGGTGCTGGACACCGTGACCAACCTGGTCTGCGGAGATGCCTATATGATTCAGGGACAATCCAACGCCTTGTCCACCGATACCCATGAGCAATCGCCGCTGGAAACCAACGAATGGATCCGCAGTTACGGCCGCCCGGATGATAAGGCGAATGACACTCCGGCGCATCTGTGGTGCTATCCGGTCTGGAAAGCTGGGAAAGAAGATAAAGCCGAACTCGGATACTGGGGGATGGAGCTCGCCAAGCGATTGGTGGCTAGCCAGAAGATGCCTATCTTCATCATCAACGGTGCCGTCGGCGGAACCCGCATCGACCAGCACCTGCGGAATGAGACCGACCCCACCGACTTGACCACGATCTACGGACGGGCGTTATGGCG
>JANMJJ010000006.1:0-3683 GCA_031371325.1 Akkermansiaceae bacterium
GTGGCCATTCACCTTGCTGTCGCCGCCGTGAAATCCGCGTGGCAAGTGAGTCTTGCCGGATGCGTTTCTCGCGACTATTGCCAGCCATGCCTTTGCTTCTTGGAGTCAACATCGACCACATCGCCACCCTGCGTCAGGCCCGCTACGCGAAAGATCCGGCCTCGCCCAACGCGGAACCTTGCCCGGTCCAAGCCGGCCACGACGCCCTAACCGGCGGTGCGGATTCACTCACCATCCACATCCGCGGCGACCGCCGCCACATGCAGGACGCCGATGCCTATCGGATTCGCGCCGAGGTGAAAGTGCCACTGAATCTTGAAATGGGCGTGACCGAGGAAATGGTCGGCATCGCCCTGAAATTGAAGCCCGAGTTCGTCTGCCTGGTGCCGGAGAACCGGATGGAAATCACCACCGAGGGCGGCCTCAACGTACTCGCCAGTTTCGACAAAACCCGGATGGTCATCGCCCGCCTCCAGGACGCCGGCATCCGCGTCAGCGTTTTCATCGACCCGGATTTGCAACAAGTCGAAGCCGCCTGCGAGGCCTGCGCCGACATGATCGAGCTCCACACCGGCGCCTTTGCCAATGCCACCGGCGATGCCGTGCAAACCGAACTCGACCGCCTCATCGCCGCCGCCAAGGAAGGCCACCTGAGCCTCCAGGTGAATGCCGGCCACGGCATCAACTACAGCAACATCCAACAGATTCTAACGATCCCTCACCTCGCGGAACTCAACATCGGCCACAGCATCATCGCCCGCGCCACCCGCGTCGGCCTGACTGCCGCTGTGAAGGAGATGAAGGACCTGATGTCTCAGTATTCGCTCTAACGAATCAAATGGCAGGAGTCATCCCAGTTCCCGAAAGTGTTGTGGAAAGCCAGACTGGTTCAGGGACCTTGGTCGTGTGTCAATGGGATCGCAAAAGGGTGTTACTTGGGATTTTCGCGGTCGCGTTTCTCGGCTTTCTGCCGTTTCTGATTGGTGACGCGATGTTTGGAAGCGATGCGATTTGCAGGTCGATTCGAGCGAGCAATTGGATCACGACGATTTTCGTATTCAGTCCCGCATTGCTGATGGTCGCTGCCGGATACGTGCTGATTACGGCATTGTTCAACCACACGGACATCCATGTCACCGCTTCCGAACTAAAGATTAAAATCCGACCGATTCCTTGGTATGGCAATCGAACCATCGCCAAATCGGAAATCGTCCAGCTTTTCGTCCGTGAAAAAGTAAACGAGGATTCCTACGGACAGATTTCCAAAAACTATGAAATTCATTGGATAGATTCCCGCAACCAGCGGCGGCCACTGGTCCGCGGACTTCGGGTTCACGAGGCGATTTATCTCGAAAATCGGCTGGAAGAGATCCTCGGAATTGAGGATCAGCCCGTAAGCGGCGCGTATGCCGGATACAAATTTTACGAATGAAAATCTTCGGAATCGGCATCGACGTGGTGGAGGTGGATCGAATCGCCTCGGCGATCGAGCGCCATGGCGAGCCGTTCCTTGCAAAGTTGTTCACTTCTAACGAGCGCGCTTACTGCGAGCTTCAAAACAAGCCCGCGCTCCACTACGCCGCCCGCTTCGCCGCGAAAGAGGCGGTTTCCAAAGCGCTCGGCACCGGCATCGGCGGTCAAGCCGGGTGGCTCGACTTGGAAATCACCCGCGATCCATCCGGTGCCCCCAAACTCGCGCTCCAAGGCGCTGCCGCCGATTTCGCCAAACAGAACGGCATCACCGAAATCCAGATCAGCCTCACCCACGCCCGCGAATACGCCGCCGCGAATGCGATCGCCATCGCCGGGAAGTTGATGGTTGAGAGTTGATAGTTGATGGTAAGAAAAAGAATCTCCAAAACGGACCGCGGGATTCATCCCGGCTTTCATTCATTCATTCATTCATTTATTTATTCATCCTCTTCCATCCAACTCTCAACTTTCAACCATCAACTCTCAAACTCTCCCCATGCACCGCCCCCGCCGCAACCGCCGCACGCCTGCCATCCGCTCGATGATTCGTGAAACCACGCTTTCACCCGCGGATTTCATCTTGCCGATGTTCTTCCACGAGGACGCGGACGACACGCCGATCGCCTCGATGCCCGGTGTGACGCGATGGTCGTTGGACAGCCTCGTTAGAGAGGCCGGCGAAGCTCACGCGCTCGGCATTCCGGCGGTCGTGCTTTTCCCGAAAATTGAGGAATCCCTCAAATCCCCGCTCGCCGGGGAAGCCTCTAACGACGACGGCCTCGTCCCCCGCGCCATCCGTGCCCTCAAGGCCGCGCATCCCAGCCTCTGCGTCATCACCGATGTCGCGCTCGATCCCTACAACTCGGACGGCCATGACGGCATCGTCCAACGCGACGGGCGAGGGGAGTTGGAAATCCTCAATGACGAAACCGTCGCCGTCCTCTGCGAGCAGGCGCTTTGCCACGCCCGCGCCGGAGCGGACATTGTCGCCCCGTCCGACATGATGGACGGCCGCGTCGCCGCCATCCGCGAGGCGCTTGACGACGAGGGTTTTACCGATGTCTCCATTCTCAGCTACACCGCGAAATACGCGTCCGCCTTTTACGGGCCGTTCCGCGGCGCACTGGACTCCGCGCCCAAGGAGGGCGATAAAAAAACCTACCAGATGGACCCCGCGAATTTCCGCGAAGCCATCCGCGAAACCCTCCTCGACGAGGCCGAAGGTGCCGACATGTTGATGGTGAAACCCGCCGGCCTCTACCTCGACATCATCGCCAAGGTCCGCGAAACCAGCACGCTGCCGATCGCCGCCTATCAGGTCAGCGGCGAGTATCTCATGCTCAAAAGCGCCGCCGCCGGTGGTTGGCTCGACGAACGCGCCATCGTCCTCGAATCGCTGCTCGCCATCAAACGCGCGGGGGCGGACATGATTCTAACCTATTTTGCGAAACAGGCGTGCGGTTGGCTGGTGAAATAGTTGCGACGGCGGCGATGTTGAAATCCTCCTTGTCTTGGATGACTGGTCATTTAGACTGGTCAGATGAAAACAATCACCGCCACGGAGTTCAAGGCGAAGTGTCTGCAGTTGCTCGACGAAGTTCAAAGGTCCGGCCAGGACCTGGTGATTTCAAAGCGCGGGAAGCCAGTCGCTCGCGTCGTCGCCGAGAAGCCGTCCAAGCCGTGGCTCGCCCTGCGCGGGACTGGCAGTTACACCGGCGATCCTTTCGCTCCAGTGCTTGCGGAAATCGAAATAGACGCCCTCAAATGATTGCCGCGCCGGTTTTGGACACTCACATCTGGATCTGGTGGATGCTCGGCGACCCAGGTCTCAGTCAGGGCGAACGAGATGCCTTGGATGCCCTTTTACCGGAGAATCGCCCGGTCTTGAGCGACATCAGCCTTTGGGAATTCGCAACACTCGTGGACATGGGCCGGGTGAAGATCCGCGAATCTGTCGAAGAGTGGCTGCACATCGCGGCCTCACCCGCGACTGTCAAAATCCAGCCGATCACTCCAGCCATCGTCGCGGAAATGAACCGTCTGCCCGCTGGCTTCCATCGCGACCCGGCGGATCGGTTGATCGTCGCTACCGCGCGCTGCCTCAAGCTCCCACTCGCAACCAAGGACCGGAAAATCCGCAGTTCCAGAATGGTTCCGGTCTGGAAGGCTTGATCCGATTTTCTGGAAAATAGTTGTCCACATCTGGTCCC
>JANMJJ010000027.1:0-18295 GCA_031371325.1 Akkermansiaceae bacterium
GGGTTCTATTGACCACAACCCAGAGCAGCACCCGCCGCCCCAACCGGTGTCAAACGGCATGCCGTCTCACCCCGAAAAACCGCCCTCCCAACTGGGCAGTTTTAATTGTCGTCGCCGACCAGCTTTAATTGTCGTCGCACAAGGGAGCGGAAGTAGGGTTGAGCGAGCGAGCGCAGGCGGGCGGGTGGCTCGCGGTGGGATTCGGAATCGGGGTGGGCGTCGGCGAGGGCTTTCCAACGGTCGAGCGTCTCCTTCAGATCGCCGGCGAGAAGCTCGGCAAAGTAGTGGGCGGAGTAGTATTCGTGGTGGTTGGTGAGCATGGAAGGGGTAAACGCTGAGATACTGAAATGGAGAGGTCAGGGGGCCAAGACTAGGTCAGGTGGGGTGTCAGGGAATTTGCCGTGTTGCAGATTTTTCACCGTTTTCCCGCTCGATGCTATCAATGAACCGGGCTTCCTTGCCTTCGACCAATGGGGACAACCCGACGGAACGGCGCGTTTTCGGCACCATCACAAGTTCCAGAGAAATCGGCCGGGCATGTGCCTCGGAGGCATCGCAGATGCGGCGGAACGACAGTTCGAGTTCGGCATCCTCCCTCCGCCCGCGCCGCTCGACGATCACCGGAGTGACGCGGTCCGCCTGCCCCGCCTCCGTGAGACAACCGAACACGGCCTGGATTCCGATCTCCATGGCGTAGTCATGAACGCCCCCGGGTGCGCCTCTGCATGACGCTCGGCGAAACCAGGCTTGTCGATGACGACCGCCACGATGGTGGCCGGGAGTGCCTCCATCAAACTGGTGAGTTCACCCATGAAACGCTCCCGGATCTTTTTCTGAAGGAGGAAGGAGAACGCATTGCGGGGTTTCCGGATCTCATGTTCATGGAGCACCGTCTCATCGTGGCCCCAGTGGCGCATCTTGAATGCCTGAAGGTCGCGGCGGACTTGGTGGACATACTCGGATTTCCGGATCACCGCACAGGCCAACACGAAAACCGGATAGAGCGGATCGATGCTGGTCAAACTATGATCGCCGGTTTCATCGACGAAGACCAGGTAATCACTGAACGTGGCAGACTCGGGCATGGCTAGAGGGACGGGCGGGTATTCTCCCGCCGGTCCCGGTCTTCCAGAATGCGCCGGAGAGTGGTTGAAGGAGCCGTGGTCGGAGCGGCCGGGCAGGCGGATTCAAGCTCTCGACAAGCGTGGCTGGCTCTTGGGGGCGTTGCGGGGGCTGCTCCCGCTGGATGGGGTAGGGCCGCACGCAGTAGGCCCGAGGGGAAGGCTTTCTCCGCCAGATGAGCCGAAATGCGGGATTTAACAGATCGTGAGACTTTATCTCGCTAATCCGGGAGTTCCCAGATGGTGTGAGGAGTTGGCGGGATTTGGGGAAGTGACGGAGGTCCGGCAGGATGACGGCAAAGTCTCTTACCTCCGTGAGGACGGACTGACCGAGTGGTTCATCAACGACACCCGAGGGCTGGAGCAGGGATGGACCTTCACGAAACGCCCGGAGCGGGCAGGCAGCAGCGGCCCGGTGCGCCTCGATCTCACCGTACGGGGTGGACTGCGCCCGCAAGTCGCCGCCGAGGGTGCCAGCGTGGCGTTTCTGAATGAGTCAGGCGGCGCGGCCCTGACCTATGGCGGGCTGAAAGCGTGGGACGCAGATGGGAAGACGGTGCAGGTCCGGTTCGTGGCAAGTGAAGCCGGAGACAAAGGGCTTGGCGTGGTGGTGAATGACGCTGGAGCAAGGTATCCGATCACCGGCGATCTGAGGCGGCATGGCTCCACGGCAAGCGCGGCGCAGGGGCAGAGGAGGAGGGCGAGCTTGAGCATCATGATTCGGCGGGGGACTACGCCACCGAATGCGGGGTTGTTTCGTGGAACGGCGGCGGCTAGGGTCCGCGCGTCTCGCTGAAATGGGACTGCCTTGACCTATGAAAAAGTGCCCCTACTGCGCCGAAGAGATCCAGGATGAAGCGATCAAATGCAAACACTGCGGGGAGTTTCTGGATGGCTCGGGACCGCCGCAGATTCCGGCGAAAAACCTGCCTTGGTATTTCCGGACCTGGGCCATCGTGCTGGTGCTCGGCAGCGTGGGACCGTTTGGATTGCCCATGATCTGGTGGCATCCACGACTTTCGCTGGTGTGGAAAATCGCGATCACCGCCGGCACTGTCGTGCTGACTTGGCTTGCCTATCAGTCCTTGGTTGCGTCGCTTCAAACGATCAAGCAATACGAGGACATGCTCAAAGGGATGTGATCACCATGGACTTGTCACGATTCCGCCGCGCCCGGGGTCGGAATTTGAGTTAGAATTGCCGCACCATTTCGCTTGCCACCCCATGGGCGAAGCCCCACAAAAGCCCCCCGCTCATCCACGGGGCTGCGCAAAATCTGTTGCTCCGTCCGGGTTGGCGGCTCAACTCTTACCCGCACGTTCCCATGGAAAGCATTTCATCCCGTATTGCCAAGGTTTCCCCGTCACTCACGCTCGCTGTCACCGCACAGGCCAAAGCGATGATCGCCAAAGGCGAAGAAGTTTACGCGCTCGCCGGTGGCGAACCGGAAGTGGACACCCCGCAGTTCATCAAGGACGCGGCCATCGCTGCCCTCCAAGCCGGCAAAACCAAATACACCCAGGCCGGCGGCATCCCCGAACTCCGCGCCGCGCTTTCCAACAAGTTCGCCGTTGATAACCAGCTCACCTACGCCGCCAACCAGATCTGCGTCACCGGCGGCGCGAAAATGGCCTGCTACAACGCCATTCTCGCCGTCATCGAGGAAGGCGACGAAGTCATCATCCCTTCGCCGTTCTGGGTTTCCTACCCGGAAATGGTCCGCCTCGCCGGCGGTGTCCCCGTCATCGTCGAAACCAAGGAATCGACCGGTTGGAAAATGACTCCTGAGCAATTCGAGGAAGCCATGACCCCGGCCACCAAGATGGTCATCATCAACACTCCCGGCAATCCGACCGGAGCCGTTTACACCAAGGAAGAACTCCTCGCCCTCGGTGAAATCGCCCTCACCGAAGACATCGTCATCCTTTCCGACGAAATCTACGAAAAGCTCGTTTACGGCGAATCCAAGCACGTCTCCATCGCCTCGCTCAGCGACGATCTCTACAACCTCACCGTCACCGTCAACGGCTTCTCCAAAGCCTACTCGATGACAGGCTGGCGTCTCGGCTACACCGCCGCGCCGAAGCCCCTGGCCGACGTGATCGAGAAGATCCAGAACCACACCACTTCCAACGCCAACTCGTTCTCCCAATACGGCGCACTCGCCGCCCTCGAAGGTGACCAATCGTTCATCGACGACCTCCGCGGCGAATACGACGTGAAGCGCCAGTTCATGTTCGCCCGTCTCAAAGCGATCAACAACATCCGCGTCGTCGAGCCACAAGGCGCGTTCTATTTCTTCGTTTACACCGGCAACACCGGCCTAAAGTCGATGAATCTCTGCGACAAGCTGCTCTCCCGCTACAAGGTCGCCGCCGTCCCCGGCGTCGCCTTCGGCTATGACGAAGGCATCCGCCTGAGCTACTGCACCACGCTAGACATCCTCAACGAAGGCCTGACGCGCTTCGAGCAATTCTGCCGCGAGCATTGAGTGTTGATAGAGGCAGGGATGGCACATTGGTTTGCGCCACCCCTCCCTCCGAACCCGATAAGCGGATGTCACCCATCCGGCTCTCCAGTCAGTGGTTAGCGCCATCACGGAGACTGGGGTGGAGCGTGTCCATCGGCATCTAGCGAGTCTCGGCGACCCCTGTTGGGAGCGGAGCTGCCTCCGAGGCTACCACAAGGCTCCCCGCCACCAAGCGCTGTCCTCGCCACTGCGCCCCCTGCGGTGTGGGCAAGGACGTTTCACTCTCGCTGGAATCCGACTTTCACTCTTTCCGAACAAGCTTGAACGCTCTTCCGGAGGTAGTGATGGACCATGGAGCGTCTGCATCAATGGAAAGGCGTGCCCTGATCTGTCCCTTCGCATCGATCTGGTTCGCGTTGCTTTGAAAGCTCGCCCCAAAAGGTGCCTCCTAGCGCGCCAACACGCAATTGCATTCAAAATCGCATCTTATTTCATGCAATTGTATTGATTTAGTGGTCATCCTATGAAGAATGGTAGGAGCAAACCGCTCCGGGCCTTAAAATTCATGCATTCCTCGCAACTCGCTTCCATGATCACTTACCATCGCAAGCAGGCAAGCTTGAGTCAGGTGGAACTGTCGCAGCATGCCGGAGTGAGTCGGAATGTGGTGCAGGATTTGGAGGCGGGGAAGGAACGGGCGAGCTGGAAGAATTTGCAGGCAGTCTTGCGGGTGCTCAATATCCGGTTGGAGCCCGTCGGGCCATTGGTGGAAGCGTGGCGGGAACAGCAGAAGAGCGAGGAGGCCGGTGAGTGAACCCGAATCGCAGAGCCGCGATCTACCAGCACGGCCGCTTGGCCGGGCATTTGCAATCCGACGAGTCCGGCGGATGGGTGTTCACCTACGAAGGGGGGTATGCCGGAGCACCGGTTTCACTGACCATGTCGGTTCGCGTAGAATCCTATGATTTCCCCGTATTCCCGCCGTTTCTGGAAGGATTGCTGCCGGAGGGGCCACAGTTGGAAGCCCTGCTTCGCAAGCACAAGATCGACCGCCACGACGCCTTCCTCCAGTTGGTGACAGTGGGCGGGGATCTGATAGGTTCGCTGACCGTCCACGAAATCCCGGAGGCCATTTGACATGCGTGCATGCCCGATCACCTTGGAGCCTTTGGCGGACGACGAAAACTATTCGAAAGCCGGCCTGCGGTCGCTGCATCCGAGGTTGGCCAAGCTGGAGCCGCTGGCCCTGAGTCAGGAGGAACAATTGCGCCAGGCACGGTTGCGGGCCGACAAGATGTCCATCCAAGGCGTGCAACCCAAACTTTCAGCCGTTCTGAAGCCCAAGGCCGGATGTTTCGAGCTCGTGGACTGCGGCGGGCGCTTCATCCTCAAGCCCAATCCCCTACCCTACGAGGAAGTTCCGGCAAACGAGGCCTTGAGCATGACGCTCGCGAAGCACGCGGGCATCGACGTGCCGCCGCACGGGTTATTGTCGGCTATCGATGGTTCCTGGGTTTACGTGATCGGTCGATTTGACCGGGAGGGGCGCGACCAACGTTTGCATGTTGAGGATTTCGCGCAGCTTTCGGGTGGGACCCGGGACACCAAATACGCCAGTTCGCTCGAACAAATTGCCAAGGTCGTGGAAACCCATTGCAGCTTCCCCGCTGTTGAAAAGGCCGAACTCGCCCGGCGTCTCCTCTTCTGCTTTTTGATCGGCAACGAGGACATGCACTTGAAAAACTTTTCACTGATCGTCCAGAACGGAAAGGTCAGCCTCGCTCCGGCCTACGATCTCCTCAACACGACACTGGTTTTGGAGAACGCGAGCGAGGAATCCGCCCTGCCGTTGGGGGGGCGCAAAAGGAAGCTGACCCGGGCGGACTGGATCGATTATTTCTGCCGTGAACGGTTAGGGCTGCCCGGCACCATTCTTGCGGGAATTCTGGGCGATCTGCGGGAGGGACTGCCAGAGTGGACGAAAATCGTTCGTCGCTCTTACCTGTCCGTGCCCCGGCAGAACCACTATCTTGAGATTCTGGAAGAACGCCACTCCCGGCTCTTTGGTGGATCTTGATTGCTCCAATTCCAGCCGGCTAACATCCCCGAAAGTCTGAACCCAGAACTCTTGGTTCATGGCAGTCAACTGGGCACGGCAGTTGCAGTTAGTCGTGGAAAACGCATGATTTCGAGCGGATTCGGATCCGGACAAACCGAGCGGCGCTGGCACTTGAGGCAGAATTATCCCAGATAGAGTTGGTCGATCCAGCCCATGATCTCCCGCTGTGAGCGGCTCGGTCTGGGATTTCATCGGCCGCTTGGAAAAATCCACCACCACCACCGCCTTCGACATCAGCCTCACTGCGGAAAGTGACGATGGTGCGCACTGTGTGAGCGGCGTCATCGACCGCGGCCGCTGGCTCGCCCTTGCTCCCGTGTTCTGGGACGATGCGAACCGCCGCCTGCGTGCCAACGGACTGCCGACTCAGAAGTTCCAAAAAAACCCATCGAAGCCAGTTCCCGTCCATCCCTCACTTGGCAAGGAACTCTGCATCCTCTGCTGGGCGGTGGAAGAGGCGTCACCGGACGATATTCCCAATGCCCTGCGGAACTGGGATGCCCTCGCACCGGAAGAACGCTGGTGGCTCTACACCATGACGGTAGCCACCACCGGCCAGGCCATGCAAAAGGGCATCGGTTGGCGCAAGGCGCTCCGTGCGGCCCTCGCTGATAACCCCTTCGTCAAAGGCGAGGGAATCTCACACAAAGCCCGCCGGGAACTGCTCGGCCATTCCCAGATGACCCTTGGCCTATAGTCTCCCGGCTTGACTTCCACCCGTAAAACCATATCGTCACCCAGCTATGAAGACGACCCTCGACCTTCCAGACGATCTGCTGATTGAAGCGAAAAGCATCGCCGCAAAACGCCGCACCACCCTCAAGGCCATGGTCGAGCACGCCCTGCGCCGGGAAATCCGCCCTACTACGGAGACTGAGAATCCCGATCCGGAGAAATTTGAAATCGGCCCGTTCGGCATCCTAAGTCTGAAGAGAACGCAACATCCGATGACGGCGGAGCAATACCAATACTTCATCGATCACCAATATGATGAGGAAGATGCAAAAACCCTTTCCGTGCTTAAAGGGAAATCATGATCCGGCTTCTTGATGCCAATGTGCTGATCGCTCTCGGAGATGCGGATCACCCCCATCGTGCGGCCGCCCTTCGCTTCTTCGAGAACACTGCCACGATCGAGGGTTGGGCCACCTGTCCTCTAACGGAAAACGCCTTTTTACGCATCCTGAGCGCCCCCGGTCATCCCCGCTGTCCGGGCTCTCCGGAGGATGTCCGGCGCATCCTCCGCAGCATCACCGCCGCACCCGGCCACCAGTTCTGGCCGGATGAAATCTCCTTACTCGATTCCCGGATGTTTCCCACGCTCCCCGGCTCGAAGGCCCAGACTGATCTCTACCTCCTCGGTCTCGCCGTGAAACGCGGCGCCCGCTTCGCCACCTTTGACCGGAATATCGATGCCTCGCTCGTCCCGGGCGGCCCAGCGGCGTATGATCCCATCCCCGTTTCCTGATCCATGCCTCCCTCCTCGGCATGCTCATGCCCGCTTTTGGAGATGCGAAGCGGGCCCGGGAAATCTTCCTCAAGATCCTCACCATGGACGATGAGGGAGCTTGGCAGCGGCTCAAAGCGCCTGCCCGTCGCAAGACCAACCGCAGCGAGTTCGATGCCATGAGCTACGCCCAGCGCATCGCCCAGTGCGACCGCCCGGAGAACGTGGAAGGCCCTACGCAGACACGGTCACCCGCGTCTTGCGCCCCGAGCATCTCGCCGCGATCATGGTGCAGACCGGGCGGGACAAGGACCGCCAGAGATTCACCACTTTCATGGAGGAGGCCCCGCTGGACGCGGCCTTCCTTCAAGATGTGCTCGCCCGCCACCAACTCACCCACCGTTTCAATACATGGACTGCAACGCCCTGAACACCGCGCTCGCCTCCAAGCAGCAGCGCCGCCACGAACTGGCGCGGATGCCGGTGGACCAGAAGCTGCGTGCCGTCGTAAAGCTCCAGGAAATGGCGGCCCCGATTCTGAAGAAACGTGGTATCAACCGACCCATCCGGACATTTTAAGCACCCGCAATGCTCCAGCGCCATTCCAGCCGTCGCACCCGCCTCGATCAGGCAGTCCTCAACCAACGGCTGGACGGTGCGGCTTCCTATGATCGGATCGCCGGTTACTTCCGCTCAAGTCTCTTCGAGGTAGCAGGAGAAGCGGTGATGTAAGTGACAGGTAAGGTCCGCATCATCTGCAACTCGGATATTGATCCCAAAGATATGGAAACGGCGGCAGCCGCCCAAGCTGCCCTTCGCCGCAGTTGGTGCTCCGGGCGTCCCGAGGAAGCTCCTCCGGCCGCACTGCCTCGCTACCGTGCCCTTTACACCGCACTGACCAGTGGCAAGCTGGAAGTCCGGGTGCTGCCGGACTCCGCCTTTGGACTCATCCATGGCAAGGCGGGAGTCGTTCACCGGACGGATGGAACAGCCACTGCATTTCTGGGAAGTGTGAATGGAAGCCTTTCCGCCTAGAAGCTAAACTACGAACTGCTATGGGAAGACGACAGCCCGGAAACCATCGCCTGGGTGCAGGAGGAATTTGATGCTCTGTGGAATGATCCCCGTGCCGTGGATCTCTCATGCTGCCCATTTATCCAGCAGGGTATTGAGCGGATCATCAAGCGCAAGGTGATCGAGCCGGAGGAGTGGAAGGCTGCGATGGATGCAACCGCAGCCGCCGCAAGTGCTGCGGTGGAATCACCTGTGTATCGGAAGGACCAAGGGCTTTGGCCGCATCAAAAGTATTTCGCCCGCCTCGCTCTCGAACGCCATCGCCTCGGCGGAGCCCGCCTCGTGCTCGCAGATCAGGTCGGTCTCGGAAAAACGGTGCAGCTCGCGATGGCTGCCCTGCTGATGGCTCTGGATGATCCGGACGGCGGGCCTATCCTCGTTCTAGCGCCCAAGCCACTGCTTCAGCAATGGCAAGATGAGCTGCTGGAATTACTCGATCTGCCTTCCGCCCGCTGGACGGGCAAGGCATGGGTGGATGAGAACGAGGTGGAATACCCTTCGGATGGCCTGAAGAACAATATAGCAAGGTGGAAGATGATGACTGGGAAACCTGCACGACGGTGCTGAATAAAGTGAGCGTGAAGGAACTTTTATCGAGAGGTTGGAAATCTCCCTGAGATGCTTGCGTCTGGGAAGTCAGACGGAATCGTTTTACGACCACTCAGAAGTTTTTCCGAGAGAACGCGACCCGGTGCTGCGCGATCGAACGAACGTGGTGGTGATTTCCAACGAGGCGCACCGCAGCCAATACGGGACGAAGGCGAAGCTGGTGGACCTGAAGGACCGGGCGACGAAGGAAGTGGTGGAAAAGAAATATGTCTTCGGCTACGCGAAGCACATGCGGGATGCCTTGCGGGGCGCATCGTTCATCGGCTTCACCAGCACGCCGATCGAGAAGGAGGGATTAAGTTGCAATTTTCAGTGAGCGCAATCAGGACATTTTCAAGATGGCCGGACTGGACCGGCCGAACATCGCGCTTCTATCCGACGCCTTCCTCGAAGATGTGCGGCGGATGGAGAAGAAGAACCTGGTGGTGGAGTTGCTGGAACGGCTGCTGCAGGGGAAGATCAAGGCGCAGACGCGGACGAACTTGGTGCAGGTGAAGCTGCGCAACAGCACGACGGTGGATTGGCAGTTCCGGGAGAGCGTGCGGGCGAAGATGCGGATTTTGATCCGGCAGCTATTGCGGAAGTATAAATATCCGCCGGAGGGGTGTGAGGAGGCGATCGCGCTGGTTTTGGCTCAAGCGCAGGCTTTGGCAGATGATTGGACGGGGAGGTGAGAATGCGCGGGGCGAGACGCCACAGCCACTTTGGGGGCTCCCAAGGAGACCGAAAGCATTTTGCGTGGGAGGGATTGACTCACCCTCGGATCCGCCTGAATACTCCCGCGCTTCAACGCTTACAGAATCATGGAAAACGTCATCATCATCGGCACCGGCTGCGCGGGATACACCGCCGCCATTTACACCGCCCGCGCGAATCTAACGCCATTGCTCCTTTCAGGCACTCAGCCCGGTGGCCAGCTCACCACCACCACCGAGGTGGAGAATTTCCCGGGCTATCCGGAAGGCATCATGGGACCGGACTTGATGATGAAAATGCAGGCGCAGGCCGAGAAATTCGGTGCCCGCGTCGCATGGGCCAGCGTCGAATCGGTCGAACGCCGGGACGATGGCACCTTCCTGTTGACGGCCGGATCCGAATCCTTCGAGGCTAAAACCGTGATCATCGCCACTGGTGCCGCGCCGCGCCATCTGGGGATTGCGGGCGAGCAGAAATTGATCGGCCGCGGCCTGACCTCGTGCGCGACTTGCGACGGTGCTTTTTACCGCGATGTCCCGGTCTGCGTGATCGGCGGCGGTGACAGTGCCTGTGAAGAGGCGAGCTTCCTCACGCGTTTCGCCAGCAAGGTTTATCTCATCCATCGCCGCCACGAGCTGCGCGCCTCGAAAATCATGGCCGACCGCGCCCTGGCGAATCCGAAGATCGAACCGATCTGGAACTCGACCGTCAGCGAGTATCTCACCGACGAGAAAGGCGAAATGCGCGCGGTCACTCTCAAGGATCTGATCAATGGCGACGAGCGCGAACTGGAAGTCGCGTGCGTGTTCGTGGCGATCGGCCATGTTCCTAACAGCGCATTCCTCGGCGAGCTGGTGGACAAGGACGAGAACGGCTATATCGTCCAGAACCCCGGCCGCACGGCCACCAAAACGCCGGGACTTTTCGCCGCCGGCGATGTGGCGGACCACTACTACCGCCAAGCCGTCACGGCCGCCGGCCAAGGATGCGCGGCGGCGCTCGAAGCCGAGCGCTATCTCAGCGACCTGGAGTGATCCAATATTTTGGAAAATTTTGATGACATTTAAGAAAGGTTAATTTATTAACGTCGGCATGTTGAAGTGTGTTTACTGCGTGCGCCGGCTGCCATCCCTTTCGGTTGAAGAGTTTTACGATTATTGGCTGAACAAGCACGGTCCGTTGGTGCGCGAAAAGGCACCGATCCTTGGAATGAAGCGCTACGTCCAAAGCCACACCATCCAGAATCCGATGCTCAACGCCGCTGCCCAGCAGCCGCGCGGGATCACCGACATGTATGACGGCATCACCGAAGTCTGGTGGGATAGCCCGGAATCACTCGCCGCGTCGCTTCAAACGGCGGAAGGTCTGGAAGCGAACCGGATCCTCTCGGAAGATGAAGCCCGTTTTGTCGATTGCGCCAATTCGGCGATTTTCTTCAGCACCGAGCACACCATTTTCGAATTCTAATCCTTCCATTGACATGAAAAAGAGAATCCTTACGAGTGCCCTCGTCGGGCTGGTTTCCATTGCGGTTGCGATCATCGCTCACCACTGGAAGCAAAGCGATCCTTTGAAATCGGCGGTAATTACCACCACTCCAACAGCCAGCCCGTCCACTGAGGGGTTTGCCGCCGATTCCGCAAGCTTGGACATGGCCACCATCCCGGATATTCCCGATCGCCCGAAAGGTGTAAGGGTCGAGATCAACGGCATCAGCATGTATTATGAGGTTTTTGGTGAAGGGGAGCCTTTGCTCCTGATCAACGGCGGTGCAGCGACGATCGAGAGTTGGTTTGGCCAGATCCCCGAATTCCGGAATCATTATCAGATCATTGCGACTGATAGCCGTGGCCAAGGACGCACGCAGGATGGCGATGGACCGATCAATTTCGACGTCATGGCTTCCGATTTCGAAGTGCTGCTCGATCACCTCGGAGCGAAAAACGTCGCGGTGGTGGGGTGGAGTGACGGGGGAGTGATTGGTCTCAAGCTGGCCATCAATCGCCCGGATCTGGTGAAAAAGTTAGTGACGTTGGGCTCGCATTCGCGGCCCGAAGGAATGACTGCGGAGTTCAAGCTGGAGGTCGAAAACTCCAGCCCGGAAAAGTTTCCGGCGATTCTTGTGGATGGTTATAAGGCGCTCTCACCCGACGGCCCGGAACATTGGCCGGTGGTATTCAATAAATTGAAAACCATGTGGCTCACCCTTCCCAACATCCCTGAAGCCGATCTGGGAAAGATCCAGTGTCCTGTTCTTTTGATGGTGGGTGAACATGACATCATTCGCAGGGATGAAAGCGAGCGTCTCGCCCGGTTGATCCCCAACGCACGATTGAAAGTGCTGGATGGAGCCAGTCACTACTCTCCCGTCGAGATTCCGAAAATCGTCAATGCGGAGATTCTCGGTTTTCTCGAGCATCCCTGATGGGGCGCGTCTGACATGGGAATGCGGAACATTTTTTTGATCATCAAACCAATGGCAATTCGAACAGTGACGGGAGAAAGCGCCAAGGCCTGGCGTCGTGAAGACAAGTGGCAGGTGTTATCTCCTTATTTGCGTGCGCACGGGCGCGAAGCTCTTTCATACGCCACCCTTCAGGAGGGGATGGAGTATTTCATTGATGACGAGTTGGGATATATCGCCTTCACAACCGTCACCCATCCGGTTTTCGCCCGCAAGCCCAAGCGGATTGTTCTTTCCGATCCCGTTTGCTCCCGCGACAAGCTGACGGAGTTGATCGAGAGATTTCTCGCCGATAGTCCGAACTCCGTGTTCGTGGTGATTTCGGAATTCTGCGCTGAAGTGCTGCGTGACCTGCGATACAAGGTGAACTGCATCGGACCCGAGCCGGAGCTTCCCATCCAAACCTACAACACCAATGGCAATTGGCGGGACCTTGACATGATCAAGCGCGCTCGCAACGAAGCCAAAAGAGAGGGCGTTGTCATCCGGGAAGAGCAACTCGAAAACATATCCACCGAGAAGCTGGAGGCGGTCTCATCCCTGTGGAGAGGGACCAAGATCCTCAATGACCGTGAAATCTGGATCTACGCCCGCAGGCCCATTTGGAAAAGCGAGCCGGATGTCAGGAAATTCATCGCTTACGACAAGCTGGGAGAAATCATCGGATTTGTTTTCTACGACCCTTTGTACCGTGACGGCGAAGTAGTCGGGTATTCCGCCAATATCTCGCGCTGTGATGAGGCGAAATATGGCAGGTTGGCGACCGCGATTCACATGGAAGCGGTGGATTTGTTCCGTGGCGAGGGCAAGGAAACCCTCAATTTAATGTTGGCTCCATTTGTCAGGTTGCAGCTCGGAAAATACAATGACGACCGCGTCACCAAGCTGTTCTTCGAATTGAGCGAAGAATATGGCAATCAAATCTATAATTTCAAGGGACTTGCCTTTCACAAATCGAAATACCGGGTGGCCGAGAAGCCGCTGTATTTCGCTTCGAAAAGTATATTCACCTCCAACGACATCTATCTCGCCTATCTGTCGTCAGACATTACCCAGAGCTACTTCTCAACCATGTTCCTGCTGATCAGTGGAATTGTGAGCGGGGTGTTCAAGAAAAAGCCGGAAAAAACCCAGAAGACCACGCAATCCGATGATCCAGTCAAATAGTCACTTGAGAATGACCTCGACGTGCCTTGCACTGGGCTCGTCATTTATGATAGTTCCGGCGTTCGCCGGTGAGCCGGAGCAACCGCAGGCGGCCAAGTCACCGCTGATGTCATGGCTCGAAGGAGACTATCTGTTTGGCGATTGGCGTGGATTGCGGACGGATCTCGCGAAACGCGGGGTCGATTTCGAATTCTTTTACATCGGGTCGCTGCCGAGCAATCTATCCGGAGGTCTGGAGACGGGAACTGAGTACCAAGGAGCGTTGCTTTCGACTCTGGGTCTCCGGAGTGAGGAATTGTTGGGTTATCATGGCGGCAACCTCTACCTCAGTACCATCTGGCTGAATGGTAGCGAGAATTTTTCCAACGAGCACATCGGCGACCTCAACAAGGTGAATCTCACGGATTTCACCAATATGTACCGCTTGTGGGAGTTTTGGTATTCCCAAAAGCTGTTGTCCGACAAGCTCACGATCAAGGCGGGAATCATGTCGGTGGATCGCGATTTCATCGTCCCCGAATACTACAATTCACTCGCCTCGATCAATTTTCTGAATCAGACGTTTTTTTATCCGACGCTTGCGTTCAACCTATACGATATCCCGGGGTTTCCGACGGGCAGGCATTCGCTGCCATCCACCCCTTACGGAGCGGCGGGACTGTTTGCACGCTTCGCGCCGAGCGACCGCAGCTATGTTCAGGCGGCTGTCTATGACGGGAATCCGGATGACAGTGAACACGGCGCGAATGTCCGCCTATCTGGAGACGAGGGTGCGTTGTTTTATGCCGAATCAGGTGTTCGATGGGATGTTCGCGCCAGCACGGCGGATCTGCCAGGCAGCCTGAAAGCAGGGGGCTTTTACCACACCGACGAGTTCTACGACGTTTACGAAGGTGCCTCCTTTGCGATTGCTAATGCGGTTGGAGCCAGTCCGGCCGCTCCGCACAAAGTTTCGGGAAACTACGGCGGATATCTTCTAGCAGAACAATATCTTTGGTTGGAAAGCGGCAAGTCGGATCCCGCGATGCAGGGGGGACTGGCGTTTTTCCGTCTGGCGGCGGCACCGGAGGATCGTAATCTCACCGAATTCGGGGTGGACGGAGGACTTGTGTTCAAAGGGCTGGTCGCGGACCGGGACTGGGATACCTTGAGCTTTGGAATGTCCTACCTAAAGATCAGCGACGACATCCGCGATGCCGTCCGTGATGCGAATACGGCCTTTGGAACCATATTCAAGCTGCCGGATTACGAAGGGTTGCTGGAACTCTCTTACAAAGCCCAGATGACCGCCTGGTGGACCGTGCAACCGAGCGTGCAGTGGGTAATCCATCCGGGTGGCTATACGGATTTGGCCAACCAGCCAGGCGACGCATTCGCATTCATTTTGCAGAGTACGCTTCGCTTCTGAGGTCTAACACCACCACGTTCTCAGCCTGCGGCGTTGATTACATGGGTGAATTCCTTGCGCTGGAAATCGGTCGGTTTCACCCCATGGAACAATTGGAAATCCCGAGAAAACATTTTCGCCGTGGTGAATCCCAGATCGATCGCGACCTCCTTGATCGGCGAGCCTTCGCGCAACAGCGATCTCGCGGCCACCATTCGTTCCTGACGGAGCCAATCCTTGGGCGAAATGCCGATCCCTTCTTCAAACACCCGCCGCAAATGACGTTCGGAGACGCTGATCCGGTCACAGAGGTTCGCCAATTGATATTCGCCCTCGCGGGCGATTTGGCCCAACGATAAGGGAAGAGGGTCCCGGGCCAAAAGGACCAAGAACCTGCCGTCTCTTTGGATGATTTCGACGTCGCGGCGTTTCACGGTTGGGTGGGGAGGAGGGCGATGCAGGGATGAAACTTAAAACATCCCGGAATGTCAATTGTTTTTAAATAATCGCCAGGATCGGAGTTTATTTTTTAAATTCAGGCAATTGAAGGTTGGCGAATTAACACGGAATAACCGGCTTCAGGCAGGCGATCCCGGCAAAATGGACCCAAGAAGCGACTTTTAATCCGCTTCCGGCTACAAAGAAACCGCGACACCGGAAGGGGTGCGCGGCTGGAGCGTCGTTGTCAGAGAATGGTTCTAAGCTCACCGATAGACCACTCCCTTGTGGAGGATCCAGCCGCCGCCTTTGGAGCCGTCCGGATGATGATGGGTCTGGTGGACAATCCCTCCTTCACCATTCCAGACGTACTCGCCGTAGATGGTCACCGTGGTTTTGATTCCCAGATGGGAGACCCTGGGCGCGAGATCGAGGTTGTGGGCGATCAGCAACGTCTGTCCCGAATCCAATCTAACTATAAATCTCTGGTGGCGGCTTCCCACCGTGTCATCCGGCAGTTTCCGAATGACGGTTCCATGGAATTTGACCATGAAACCGCTGGTTTTCATTTTGAAAGCCCGGGCCAGGATGCGGTCGCTGGTGCTGAGCGTGCTGGCTGTCGCCAACGGGAATCCGGTGTGAACCGGCTCCGAGTGAATCGGAGTGATCACCGATACGAGGATGCAGGCGAGGATGGGAAGCTTCATGGCAACATACGCAATGGCTAGCAGGGGAACAGCAGGAACTGGAAAACGGGTCAAGGATCAACGTCTCCGGGATTTCTTCCAGAGTTGAATTGCTTCGAGGAAGGGCTTGGCGTAGCGCTGGACTTTGGCCGCACCGATGCCCGGGACTAGCAGGGCTTCCGCCGGGGTGGCGGGCTGATAGCGGGTGAGGGCTTCGAGGGTTTTGTTAGGTAAAATCGTATAGGACGGCACGTCCTCGTGCTTGGCGATTTTCTCCCGGATGTCCCGCAGCATCGAGTAGAGCTGGCCGTCGAAGCCGTGGTCCTTCAGTCCGACCTCCTTGCGCCCGGCCTCGGGGGCCGGCCAGACGAGTTGGAACTTCGCCTCGCCGCGCATGACCTTGTCGCCAAGGGGCGTTAGAGTGAGCAGCGGGAACTCGCCGGTGACGGTGAGCACCAGCCCGGCATCGGCCAGCGAGCGCATCAGGCTGTTCAAATAGCCGGTACCCTTGTCCTTGAGAATGCCGTGGGTGCTGAGTTGATCGAGGCGGGCGCTGATGATTTCCTGGGACTTGCTGCCGGCTAACATCTGGACGATCCGCCCGCGGCCGAAACGGGCTTCCCAACCGTTGACCGTGCGCCGCGACATCCGGGCGACGCCGCTGAGCGCCTTTTTCACGATGGTTTCTTCCTCGGCATTCGGTGGCCGGGTTTCTCCAGAATTTTCATCACGGCAGATGTCGCAAGTCCCACAAACGCCGGCTTCATCCTCGCCGAAATAACTGAGAATCCACTGCTGGCGGCAGCTCCGTGAGTAACACATCTCCACCATCGCCTTGAGCTTCTCGCGGTCGCGGCGGTCCTTTTCCTCGATCGCAATTTCGTCGAGCTGGAGTGCGCGTGTTAGAATTTCTGGTCTCAGCAGACGAGTGCCTTTCATCCGCTTCTTCGGAATGTCGAAGCGCTCGACATAGCCGCCGCGGGCGAGGATCGACATCGCACTGCCCACTGACATCGAGTTTTTGACATCCGCGCCTTGGGCGATTTCATCCAACGTGCGGTGGACTTCGAAATCTTTGTCCGCCTCATTGAGCAGATACTGATAGATCGAGCGGACGATGGCGGCAGTCGGGTTTGCGCCCTCGATGAAGAACTCTTGAGTCCGAGTGTCGGCGTAGTTGAAAAGTAACTCGCACACCGCCGTTTCCCCGTCGCGGCCAGCGCGGCCGGCTTCCTGATAGTAGGCCTCGACGCTGCCGGGCACCTCGTAGTGGATCACAAATCGAACGTCCGAGCGGTCGATGCCCATGCCAAACGCGTTGGTGGCCACCGCCACGTCGGCCTTGCGATGGATGAAAATTTCCTGCGCCCGTTCGCGTTCCTGGTCGCGCATCCCGCCGTGATAGGCCACGCATTTGATGCCCCAGCTCGCTAGGGTTTCGGAGACGGAATCCACCTTCTTACGAGTCGCGCAGTAGATGATGCCGGTCTTGTGCGCGGCGATGACTGCCTTCATCCGCTCGTCCTTTTGCGCCGCCTTGTCGGTGGCCGTGATGTTCAATGATAGATTCGGGCGGGAAAATCCACTGACTCGCTCGAACGGCTCGCGTAGGGCCAGGACTTTGGAAATATCATCCCGCACGATCGGTGTGGCGGTCGCCGTTAGAGCCACACATTGCGGCCTGCCAATTTTCTCCAGCGACTTCCCAAGCCGCAGATAATCCGGCCGGAAATCATGGCCCCACTGGCTCAGGCAGTGCGCCTCATCCACCGCGAACAGCGAGATCTCGATGCCTGATAGCGCATTGAGAAAACTCTCCGCGCGGAACCGCTCAGGAGCCACATAGACCAGCTTCCAGCGTCCGGCGCGCATCCCGTCGAGCCGTTCTTTTTGCTCCGGCCAACTGAGCGTGGAGTTGATCACCGTCGCCGCGATCCCGCGAGCCACCAGCGCATCCACCTGATCCTTCATCAGCGCGATCAGCGGCGAGATCACCAACGTCACCCCGCCGAAACACAGCGCCGGGATTTGAAAACACAGCGATTTTCCGCCACCCGTCGGCATCACCACCAGCCCATCCCGGCCCGAGGTGATTTCCGAAATCACCTCCTCCTGCCCTTCGAGAAACCCGGAAAACCCAAAGTAGCGCTGCAACGCCTGATGGGGCGTCATGATCAACGGTTTGGAGTATGAACGGGCAACGGACATCGCGTGCGCGAATGAACAATGCCCAACGCAGCAAGGTCAACCCCGGAGCGACCTCACCGCAGCAGCGCAAGGTCGGGTAAGACTCATTCTCGACCGTGGTGTCGAATTCGCCTCACTCACTCATTTGAATCTGCAAGGCCAACTATCGGAACGACGACAGCCAAATCGGCCAATGGCGCAACGATAACCTCTCCCGTGGCGGCGGTGGATGGGGGGCGCTTCTATCAGTGATCAGTCTTTCATTTTCCCCACTGGAGAAGACCGAGAAAAACTTCCCGAATTTCTCTCTTGCCAGACCGTTTGATATTCTCCCAGCTTATTGAGTCATTCGTAATGACATCAATGCAGATTTCTTAAATCACACACAACTGCTTTTGCGACCAACAAAAGCTACTGGGCCACTCACAAA